>JALYRN010000116.1 GCA_030855295.1 Myxococcota bacterium
GCACACGGCGGCGACGGGGACCTCGCGCGATCGGACGACGCTCGGTCGCGCGATCCTGCAGCGCAACATCTTCGACTCGCAGACCGGAGCGATCCCGTGGGACGAGCCGCCGCCGCCGGTCGCGGTGGTCGAGCCCGAAGGTCCGATCGAGGAGATCGATCCGAACGCGCCGCCGCCGCCGTGCGACGGCTCGGTGCGCCTCGTCGCGTCGTACGTGCGGACGCGCGATCCCGAGCACTCGTTCGCCGCGATCACGAACGCGACCGGCACCTCGCTGCTCTACACGCGCGGGATGAGCGTCGATGATCGCGAGGTCGTCGAGATCTTCCGCTCGCGCGTGATCATGCGGCCGTCGGGCGGCGCGATGTGCTCGCTCTCGATGTTCTCGGACGCGCCGGCGGTGGCGACCGCGCGCGCCGTGCCGCCGCCGGTCGTGGTCGCGAGCGCGGAGGCGGGCGATGGGCCCGACGCGTCGGAGCTCGACTCGAACATCCAGCAGATCAGCGAGACGAGCTATGCGATCAACCGCACGCTCGTCGATCGCCTGCTCTCGAACCAGGCGGAGCTGATGCGCACCGCGCGCGTGATTCCGCACGAGGTCGACGGCCGCACCGTCGGCGTGAAGATCTACGGCATCCGCCGGAGCTCGCTGCTCGGTCGCCTCGGCATCCAGAACGGCGACATGCTGCGCACGATCAACGGCTTCGATCTGACGGAGCCCGACAGCGTGCTCGAGGCCTACACGCGGCTGCGCACCGCCGACCGACTGAGCCTGAGCGTCGAGCGCCGCGGCCAGCCCGTGACGATGGACTACCAGGTCCGCTGACCTGCATTCACTTCCGCCGTGCGCGATGCACGCGCGATCCAGAGCGCGCCTTTTCCAGGAGCCACCGTGAGGACTCGTTCCGCCCTGCCCATCCTGCTGACCTCGGCCTCGATCATGATCTCGGGGATCAGCCTCTCGATCGGCGAGCGTGCCAGCGCGCAGGAAGCGCCGCAGGTCCGCCCACCCGTGACGATCCCCCGCCCTCGCGTGACCCCGCCGACGGCGCCGCCCGGCGAGGCCGGCGGCGGCACCAAGATCGCGCCCTTCGTCACGGGGCTCGAGGAGACCGAGGTGCGCCCGACGCCGCCGGGCGCGCGCGTCTCGTTCAACCTCGAGGACGCGGATCTGCCGGACCTGGTCCGCTTGATCTCCCGCATCACGGGCAAGCGCTTCATCCTCCCGAGCAAGGCGCGCAGCATCAAGGCGACGATCTATTCGCCGGCCGACGTGACCGCGGCCGAGGCGTACCAGGCGTTCCTCTCGATCCTGACGCTCAACGGCATGGCCCTCGAGCCCGCCGGTCGGTACCTGAAGATCGTCGAGTCGGGCGCGATCGAGTCGAAGGTGCTGCCGCTGATCACCGGCGGCGAAGGGACGCCCGCGGACGATCGCTACGTCACGCGGATGGTGCGCGTCGAGAACGTCGGCGCCGAGGACGTCGCGACGCTGCTCGCGCGCTTCAAGACGGAGGCCGGCAGCGTCACCGCGTACGCGCCGACCAACACGCTGATCATCACGGACACCGGCGCCAGCATCCGGCGCATGCTGCGCATCCTCGCGGAGATCGACATCCCGCGGACGGGTGAGCAGATATGGATCGAGCCGGTCCACTACGCGCCCGCCGCGGAGATCGCGGAGACGCTGCAGCAGATCTTCCCGACCGCCGAGGCCGGCGCCGGAGGAGGTGCGGCCGCGGGCGGCGCAGTCAAGGCACCGACACCACGTCGCACCGGCCGAGCGGCGGTGACGCGCACCGACGCTGCGGGCGAGGCGAGCCCGACGATCGGCGCGCGCACCGGCGAGTCGCGCGTCACCTCGATCATCCCCGAGGAGCGCAGCAACCAGCTGATCATCGTCGCGACCGAGCGCGCGTACCTGCGCATCCTCGAGGTGCTGCGCGTGCTCGACCAGCCGGTCGAGGGCGAAGGCGGCGTGCACATCTACCGGCTCCAGTACGCCGACGCCGAGCTGATGGCCGAGGTGCTCTCGGGGCTGATCTCGGGAGGCGGAGGTGGCGGCGCCGGTGGCGCGGGAGAGGGCAAGGCGCCCCGTCGCGCGGCGGCCGAGGCCGCGGGAGGCGCGGTCGCGGGCTTCAGCGGCGCCGAGGTCGCGATCACGTCCCACAAGGACACCAACTCGCTGCTGATCACCGCGACCGCGCAGGACTACGCGTCGCTGCGGCGGGTGATCGATCGGCTCGACGTGGTGCCTCGGCAGGTGTTCATCGAGGCGGTCGTGATGGAGCTCTCCGTCACGCGCACGACCAAGCTCGGCCTGAACTATCACGGCGGCCTTCCGGTGCCCGACGTCGACGTCGGCAACGGCGTCAGCGGACAGGGCCTGTCGGTGCTCGGGTTCGGCGCGGCGAGCTCGATCGGCTTCCCGGCGAGCGCGCTCGCGGGCGACACGCTCACGGGCCTCGCGCTCGGCGTGCGAGGTCCCGCGTTCACGGTGCCGGGCGTCGGCATCTCGGTGCCGAGCTTCGGCGTCGTGCTCAACGCGCTCGCGACCTCGGCGGACGTCGACGTGCTCGCGACGCCGCACCTGATCGCGATGGACAACACCGAGGCCGAGATCAACGTCGGCGCGAACATCCCGCTGCAGACCTCGGGCATTCCGTTCGGCGGCGGCGCGGGTGGGCTCGGTGCGCTCGGCGGTCTGGCGGGCGCACAAGGGGGCGCGGCCGGGCTCGCGGGCCTCGCGGGCCTCGCGGGAGGCATGGGCGGCATGGCCGGCGGCTCGCGCCAGTCGGTCGGCACGATCATCCGGATCACTCCTCACATCAACGATGCGGGAGAGATCCGCATGGAGATCGAGGAGGAGATCTCGGAGGCGGGCGAGGCCTTGCCCGGCAACCTCGGCGCGATCCCGATCCAGCAGCGCATCGCGAAGACGCAGGTGCTGGTGCGCGATCAGCAGACGGTCGTGATCGGCGGGCTGATGCGCGACCGCGTCAGCACCAGCGAGACGAAGATCCCGATCCTCGGCGACATCCCGATCCTCGGCGCGCTCTTCCGCACGACGTCGCGGCAGACGCAGAAGACCAACCTGCTGCTCTTCCTGACGCCGTACGTGATCCGGACGCCCGACGACCTGCGCGCGATCTTCGAGCGGAAGATGCGCGAGCGGCAGGAGTTCATCGACCGCTACTTCGTGTTCGGCGATCACGACTACTCGCCGCCCCTCGACTACTCGAGGACGCGAGGCTTGCTCGGCGAGATATTCCTCGAGCTCGACGCGCTGGACGAAGAACGGACGCTCATCGAAGAGCTACGGAGCCGGCCGCCGCCGGAGCACGTCCCGCGCGCGCCGCTGGGCGAGGCAGAAGGTCTCGACTCGGCGGAGGGCGGCGATCTCGTGATCGAGCCGGAGGGTGACACCGTCATGCCCGAGGCCCAGATCAGCGCCCCCGACTCGGACAGCGTCGGTTCGGTCGAGGTCACGCCGCCGCAGCAGTGAGCTGGGCTTCGAGGATCCGGAGGAGGTAGGAGTCGTCGTGCAGGAGCGTTTCGTCGGAGAGATCCTGGTTCGTCGCGGTGCTCTCACGGAGGAGAGCCTGCCCGAGCTGCTCCGCACCGCGGAGGAGAAGGACGCGCACCTGCTCGACCTGCTGCACATCCAGCGGATCGTGGAGCCGGAGAAGATCGTCCGGGCGCTCGCCGACGAGGTCGGGATCCCGTTCCTCGCGAAGATCCGATACGACGACATCCCGCCCGAGCTGATCGATCGCGTTCCGATCAACTTCGCGCGCCAGCACCGCATCCTGCCGCTGGAGTCGAAGGACGGCGGGCGCGTGGTCCACGTCGCGGTCGCGAACCCGCTCGACCCCACGCCGCTCGACGACCTGCGCGCGCTGCTCGGCTGCGACGTGCTGCCGATCGCCGCGACGCCGGACGCGATCGACGACGCGATCAACCGCGTCTACGAGCGCAAGGACGAGGAGGCCCTCGGCGAGGCGAAGGACGGCGACGCGGTCGAGGAGCTGCAGGACCTGATCGACATGCAGGACGAGGCCCCCGTCATCCGGTGGGTCAACAACCTGTTCTACCAAGCGGCCCAGCAGCGCGCGTCCGACATCCACATCGAGCCGAGCGACAAGGAGGTCCTCGTCCGCTACCGCGTCGACGGGAACCTCCACGCCGCGAAGACCGCGCACAAGGGCTTCCTGCCGTCGATCGTCTCGCGCGTGAAGATCGAGGCCGGGCTCAACATCGCGGAGAAGCGCCTGCCGCAGGACGGCCGCATCACGAAGAAGATCCAGGGGCGCATGATCGACGTGCGCGTCTCGACGATCCCGACGAGCAAGGGCGAGCGCATCGTCCTGCGTCTGCTCGACAAGGAGAAGGTCCTCCTCGATCTGACGGATCTCGGGTACGCGGGCGCGCCGCTCGAGACGATCCAGCACCTGATCACGCGGCCGAACGGGATCATCCTGGTCACGGGCCCGACCGGCAGCGGCAAGTCGACGACGCTCTCCGCGTGTCTGAGCCGCATCAACACGCCCGACCTCAACATCCTCACGGCCGAGGATCCCGTGGAGTTCGAGCTGCGCGGCATCGGGCAGATGCACGTGCAGCCGAAGATCGGCCTCACGTTCGCGGCCGCGCTGCGCTCCTTCCTGCGCCAGGACCCCGACGTGATCATGGTCGGCGAGATCCGCGATCACGAGACCGCCGAGATCGCGATCCACGCATCGCTCACCGGCCACCTCGTGCTCTCGACGATCCACACCAACGACGCGGCTGGCGCCGTCACCCGGCTGACCGAGATGGGCGTGCAGCCGTTCCTCATCGCGAGCTCGCTCCTCGGCGCGGTCGCGCAGCGCCTGGTGCGCCGGCTCTGCGTGAAGTGCCGGCAGCCCTACGAGCCGACCGATCAGGACTTCCGCTCGATGGGCGTCGATCGCGAGAAGTTCGCGCGCGTCGTCAGCCAGCCGGGCGTGCAGCCGTGGACCGGCATGCGCGCAAGCCTGCCGCCGACCGAGGAAGAGGCCGCGGCCGACGCGCCGTGGGCCGACGGCGACGTCGAGCTCGAGGACGAGCCGACCGCGGTCCGCTCGCTCGATGCGATCGCGGAGCCCGAGATGAAGAGCATGGACGCGGTGCGGCAGCGCGCGCTCGCGGCGCGCGACGATCAGCAGCGCTCGGTCGACGCCGCGACCGCGAAGAAGGCGAACGCCGCGGCGATGCGGCCGATCTTCTACCGCGCGGTCGGCTGCGAGGAGTGCTCGCACACCGGGTACCGCGGCCGGATCGCGATCGCCGAGATCCTGATCGTCGACGAGCCGGTGCGCCGCGAGATCCTGAACCAGAGCGACGCGAACACGATCACCCGCTCGGCGACGACGCGCGGCATGCGCACGCTGCGCGAGGACGGCGCGCGCCAGGTGCTGCTCGGCATCACCAGCCTCGAAGAGGTGCTCGCGGCCACGCAGGCCGGGGAGATGGAGTAGCCCGTGGCCGTCTACGAGTGGCGCGGGATCGCGGGGGCCACCGGCAAGGAGGTCAAGGGCATGCGCGACGCGGAGAACGTGCGCGCGCTGCGCACGCTCCTCCGCAAGGACGGCGTCATCCTCACGTCGGCCCTCGAGGAGGCGGCCGCCAAGAAGAAGAAGGCGCGCGAGGTCGACTTCGGGCGCTACTTCCGGCGCGTCTCCGCGCTCGACGTCGCGATGGCGACGCGCCAGCTCGCGACGCTGCTCAAGAGCGGCGTGCCGCTCGTCGAGTCGATGAGCGCGCTGATCGATCAGCTCGAGAGCGCCGAGCTCAAGGCGGCGCTCACGCAGACGCGCGACAAGGTCAACGAGGGCTCGAGCCTCGCGGACGCGCTCAAGGCGCACCCGGCGATCTTCTCGACGCTCTACGTGAACATGGTCGCCGCGGGCGAGGCGTCGGGCACGCTCGAGACCGTGCTCGGGCGGCTCGCGGAGTTCCTCGAGTCGCAGAGCAAGCTCAAGGGCAAGGTCGCCGGCGCGCTCGCGTACCCGCTCTTCATGGCGCTGATGAGCCTGGTGACGGTGACGATCATGATGGTCGTCGTCGTCCCGAAGGTGACCAGCATCTTCGACGACTTCCAGCAGGCGCTGCCCTGGTACACGCGCCTCCTGATCTTCACGAGCGACGTGTTCACCGGGTACTGGTGGCTCCTGCTGATGATCGGAGGCGGCAGCGCGTACGCGTTCCGTCGCTGGCTCGGCACGACGAAGGGCCGCGCGACCTGGGATCGCAAGCTCCTGACGATGCCGCTCTTCGGCAAGCTGCTGATGATGGTCGCGGTGTCGCGCTTCGCGCGGACGCTCTCGACGCTGTTGCGCAGCGGCGTGCCGCTGCTCCAGGCGATGGAGATCACGCGCAACGTGCTCGGCAACGTCGAGCTGATGCGCGTCATCGAGGAGGCGGCCAGCTCGATCCGCGAGGGCGAGAGCATCGCCGCGCCGCTCAAGCGCAGCGGCCGCTTCCCGCCGATCGTCACGCACATGATCGCGATCGGCGAGCGCACCGGTCAGCTCGAGGAGATGCTCGAGAACGTCGCGCACGCGTACGACAACCAGGTCGAGACCCGCGTCGCGGCGATGACCTCGCTGCTCGAGCCCGCGATGATCGTGGTGATGGGCGGGCTCTCGGGCGGGATCGCATTCTCCATCCTGATGCCGCTGATGCGCATCAACGAGTTCGTGCGGTGAACGGCCGTGGCCTCTCGTCGCCGCGTGATCTCCAGCCTCGCGCTGCCCTGGGAGCGGCAGGGCTCGCGGCTGCGCGAGCTCGTCTCGAGCGGCCGCTGGCGGGTGGGGATCGCGATCGTGATCGCGACCGGGCTCGCGTGGGGCATCTGGGGCTCGGTCGCGGAGCGCGAGCGGGTGCGCCGGACGCGCGAGGTGATCGCGGAGACCCGGCGCGCGCTGTCGCAGTTCCGCGAGGACGTGGGACGCTGCCCGCACACGATCCGCGAGCTGTCGCACCCGACGCGCGCGGGCACGCGCTACCTGCGCGCCGAGCCCGAGGACGGATGGGGCCGCCCGCTCTGGGTGCGCTGCCCGGGGCGCTACGACCCGGACAGCGTCGACGTGGTGTCGGCGGGGCCCAGCGGAAGCTTTCTGGTGGATGACAACGTCCAGTGACGAGTGTTGAGGAGAACGAGATGGACATGAACGAGCACACGAACCTCATCGCTCGCCGGCGCCGTGCGCGGCGTCGGGCCGGTATGACGCTGGTCGAGATCATGATCGTCGTGATCATCATGGCGCTGATCGCGACGGCGGTCGGTGTCGCGGTGCTGCCGCAGCTGCAGCGCGCGCGCGTCGACGCGACGCGCTCCGACGCGCAGCAGGTGCAGTCGGCGGCGGTCCTCTTCCTCGGTCAGGAGCCCGGCGCGGACTGTCCGTCGGTCGCCGATCTCACCGAGGGAGGCGTGCTCGATCGATCGCGCCGGACGACCGACGCGTGGGATCACGAATTCGTGATCGAGTGCGAGGGCGACGACATCTGGGTGCTGTCCGCCGGCCCCGACGGGCAGATGGGCACGGAGGACGACATCCGCCCGCAGTGAGCGCGGCGCGGATGCGAACGAACGATGAGCCGCCCCGGCCCCAGCAAGACGGAGCGTCGCGACCGATCGACGCGGCAGTCGCGGTCGCGCGAGGGCATGACGCTCATCGAGATGATGATCGTCGTGATCATCGTCGCGATCGCGGCGACGGGGCTGAGCTACGGGCTCGGCGCGCTCGAGCGCACCCAGCTGCGCTCTGCGTGCATGCGCTTCGCGGCCGGCGCGCGCTACGCATACAACCGCAGCATCGCGCGCGGCACGACGGTGCGACTGTCGATCGATCTCGAGCGCGACACGATGATGTTCGAGGAGGCGCACGGGCGCGTGACGCTGGCGCGCGCGACCGACGCGCGACGGCAGGAGATCGGCGAGAGCAGCGACGACGACACCGCGGCCGTCGATCCCTGGGCCGCGGCGCGCGCCCGTCTCGAGGACACGCTGCGCCCCTCGTTCGGCGCATCGCCTTTCGAGGCGATCGACGGACGTCGCTACGAAGCGCGTGCGCTCGGCGACGGGATCACGATCGAGCGGCTGATCACGCCGCACGAGCCCGATCCCCGCGAGTCGGGGCGCGGCGCGATCTACTTCTTCCCCGGCGGTCAGACCGAGCACTCGGTGATCTGGCTGAGCGACGGAGGCGATCGCGTGTTCTCGGTCGAGCTCCACCCGCTGACGGGGCGCGCGCGGGTGCGCGACCACGCGTGGGAGCCCGATGTGCTGCTCGACGAGGGGTCGAGCGAGGTGCGCGACTGATGGCGCGCTCTCCTCGGACGATCCTGGGCGCGTTCACGCTGCTCGAGGTGATGGTCGCGGTCGCGATCCTCGCGATCGCGCTGACCGCGATCTTCTCGAGCCAGGCGGGCGCGATTCGCGTCGCGTCGCGCGCGCGCTTCACGACGACCGCGACGCTGCTCGCGCGCTGCAAGATGGCGGAGATCGAAGAGCAGACGATGCGCGACGGCCTGCCCGCGGTCAGCGCGACGGGCACCGACGAGTGCTGCGAGGAGGGAGAGGTCGAGGGCTTCGAGTGCGAGTGGGAGATCTCGCGCATCGTGCTGCCCGATCAGGCTGCGCTCGGCGAAGAAGAAGGCGGTGGCGGTCCGCTCGCGGGCCTCGCGGGTGCCGGCGAGGAGGGCGCGGAGCCGCCGGGCGTCGAGGACATCATGGGCGGCATGATGGGCGGCGGCGACATGATGTCGGAGCTCGCGATGCAGTACGCGTTCCCCGTCATCAAGCCGCAGATCGAGGAGCAGGTCCGGCGTGCGCGCGTGACGGTGAGCTGGCACGAGGGCGAGCGGCGGCAGTCGTTCGACGTCGTGCAGTTCCTGGTGGCCGAGCAGCTCCCGGCGGCGCTGACGAACCAGGCGGCCGAACAGGCGATCCAGGGCATGACCGGCGGCGCGGGCGCCGGCGGGCTGGGCGGTGGTGCGGGCGGTGGTGGTGCGGGCGGCGGTGCGACGCCGCCGCCGGGCCAGCAGGGGAACCCGGGGCTCTGATGCGCACGCGACCGAATCAGCGCCGGAGCGGCATGACGCTCGTCGAGGCGATGGTCGCGGTGACGATCCTCGCGGTGATCACGACGATCGTCTACGGCGGCTTCTCGCAGACGATGCGCAACAAGACGCGCGTCGAGCAGCAGGGCGATCGCGCGCACGTCGTGCGGGTCGCGATGGAGCGCATCGTGCGCGAGCTGTCGATGGCGTTCGTGTCGGTGCACGTGAACCCGAACCCGCAGCTGCAGCAGTCGCTGACGGCGTTCCACGGCTATCGCCAGAACCGCGGCAGCCGCATCGACTTCACGTCGTTCTCGCACCGTCGCCTCTATCGCGACGCGCACGAGTCGGATCAGAACGAGCTCAGCTATTTCCTGGCGCGCCATCCCGAGCATCGCGATCAGCGCGTGCTCGCGCGGCGCGAGCAGCGGCGCATCGACGCCGATCCCGATCGCGGCGGCGAGATCACGATCCTCGTGGAGGACGTGCGCGAGTTCCAGCTCGAGTTCCTCGACGGCCTCACGCTCGACTGGGTCGACGCGTGGGACGCCGCGCCCAACGGAACGCAGGCGAATAGGCTCCCGGCGCAGGTCCGGATCCGTCTGGTCGTTCCCGGCGTGATCGATCAGCGTCGCGACGAGGTCTACACGACGCGCGCCGTCATCCCGATCACGTGGGCGCTCAACCACGCGGTGTACAACCCGTGAGCGCGCCGATCGAGAGCACCGGGATCGGTCCCTTCGCAGGATCGGGCGACAGCCGCGCGCGCGAGCGCCGGGCTCGCCGCGCCCGCGGGATCGGCGTCCGCGCGGGAGAGCACACGCCGTCCCTCCGAGAGCGCGGCATCGCGCTCGTGATCGCGATGACGGCGATCGCGATCCTCGCCGTGATGCTCGCCGACATGCACGAGAGCACGACGAGCGCGTACGTCGTGGCGACCACCGAGCGCGATCAGCTCCGCGCCGAGTACATGGCCAAGAGCGGCCTCAACCTGACGCGCCTGCTGGTCGCGCAGGAGCCGGCGATCCGCACCGTCGTCGCGCCGCTCTACTCGATGCTGATCCACCGTCCGCCGCCGATGATCCCGGTGTGGCAGTACGCCGACGCGATCCTCCGCCCATTCTGCAACTACGACTCGATGGAGGAGATGGGCCTGCAGAACACCGTCGGCGTCGACTTCGCCACGTCCGAAGGCCTCGGCGACACCGGCGGCAGCTGCGAGATCATCGCGGTCGCCGAGAACAGCAAGCTCAACGTCTCCGATCCGCTCAGCTTCGACGGCGATCGCGCGCGCACCGGCGTGGCGATGCAGATGTTCGGGCTGATGGGCGGCTACCAGTCGCCGAGCCCGTTCGATCCGCTCTTCGAGGGGCGCGACGCCGACGGACAATTCACGTCACGCCTCGACGTCGTCAGCGCGCTGATCGACTGGTGGGACTACGACACCGACCGAACGACGTTCGATCCGGGAGCGAGCACCGTCGCGAGCGGTGGCGCCGAGGACGACGTCTACCGGATGTTCGACGACCCCTACCAGAGCCGGAACGCGCCCTTCGACTCGATCGAGGAGATGCGCATGGTGCGCGGCGTCAGCGACGACTTCTGGGCGACCTTCGTCGAGCCCGACCCCGACGATCCGCGGACGCGCTCGATCACGATCTACGGCTCGGGCGCGGTGAACCCGAACGAGGCGCAGCCCGAGGTGCTGATCGCGCGCGTGTGCTCGATCCTCGTCGATCAGCCGCTCTGCACCGATCCGATCGAGGCGTCGAAGTTCATCCAGGTGCTGCGCACGCTGCGGATGATCGCGCCGATCCCGTTCTTCACGCGGGGCGCCGACTTCATCAACTTCCTCGAGGGGCGCGGCGGACCGCAGGATCTCTATCCGATGCTCCAGGCGTTCCCCGGCGCCGAGGCGCTGCTCTTCAGCCCGGTCACGATCCGGCCCGAGCAGCGCACGCTGCTCGACGCGACGCTCGTCACGGCGGCGCGCATCCTGACCGTGCAGTCGACGGGTCACGTCGGTCGCGCGACGGTGCGCCTGCGGACCGTCCTCAACTTCCACGACCGCTGGACGCCGCCGCCGCCGAACGCGGGAACGATGCCGGGTCTGGGGATCTACTACTACTACCGCGTGGATTGACGCTCTCATGGCGAACTACCTAGGCATCGAGATCGCCCCCGACGCCGTGCGCGGCGTCCTGATCAAGACCGCGCTGCGGAAGGTGCAGATCGCGCGCTTCCACGAGGTGCCCATCCTCGCGACGAGCCCGGTCGAGGCGCCCGATGTGGCCGTCGAGGGAGACGGCGCGACCGCGCGCCCCGAGCCGCTCGATCCGATCCAGATCGCGGTGCAGGAGCTCGTGCGCAGCATGGGGCTGCCGCGCCCCTCGATCTTCGCGTCGCTGCCCGGCGAAGAGGCGTCGATGCGCCGCATCGAGCTGCCGGCCGCGGTCGCGCGCAAGATCGACGAGCTCCTTCCGATCGAGATGGAGGCGCTCGTCCCGTTCGACGCCGACGAGACGATGCTCGATCACCAGCCGATCGAGATCGCCGACGGCAAGCTCCACACGCTGGTCGTCGCGATCCCGAAGGACCGCGTGCGCGGCCACCTCGATCAGCTGGCGGGTTGGGGCGCCGATCCGCAGGAGCTCGCGGTCGGCGCGGCGGCGCTCGACGGGCTCGCGCAGGTGATCCCGGCGCTGGCGACCGAGGGGCCGCACCTCGTGATCCACCTCGGGGCGCGCCGCGTCGACGCGTGCGTGCTCCGCCGCGGCCACATCGAGCTCGCCCGCACGATCTCGGCGGGCATCTCCGACGTCGCCGACGCCGGGTTCGCGAGCAGCGGCGGGTTCGGCTCGGAGTTCGCGGGCTCGGCGGCGGAGCGCTTGTCGCGCGAGCTGCGCCAGACGCTGACCGCGTGGCGCATGGGCGGCGGCGATGCGCCGGTCGCGATCCACGTCTCGGGCTACGGCGTGCACGACGAGCGCGTCGCCCGCTGGGTGGGCGAGGTCCTGTCGCGCGACGTCGAGGTGCTCGCGGTGCCCGACAG
>JALYRN010000803.1 GCA_030855295.1 Myxococcota bacterium
CCGTCGGCGCTCGCGGGGGCCGCGCCGCCCGTGAACGTGCGCACGATCGATCGCCACGAGAAGGCGACCGTCGTCAGCGACGACGTGACCATCATCGCGACGCCGGGCCACAGCAGCCACGGCACGACCGCGGCGAACCACGAGACGCTCGGATCGTCCGCGCCCGGCGCGATCCATCCGCGCGCGAGCACCTGCGGACCGATCACGCCCCACGCGAGCAGCGCGCCCGCAAGCATCGACGCGCCGGTGCGCACGCCGCCGAGCGCGCCGACCGCCATCATCAGCGGCGAGGCCTCGAGCGCGAGCGTCATGTTCATCCCGGTCGCGGCGCGCCCGCGCCCGATCGAGAACGCGACGGGCAGCCCGACGTTCGGCACGTGGAGGTAGTGCACGAACAGCTTGATCGTCCCCGCGATCGCGCCCGCGCCCGCGAGCGCCCACACCTTGCGGGCGGCGTCGGCGCCCGACGCGTACATCTTGTCGAGCGTCTCGGCGGCCGCGATCCCGTTGGCGAACGGCAGCCGGTCGACCTCGATCATCGGACGGCGCAGCGCGATGCCGATCACCACGCCGGTGCTGGCGATCACGAACGTCCATGCCGCGAGCTCGAGGTACGACAGCTGCTGCCCGCTGATCATCGTCATCGCGGGGATCGCCGAGACCAGACCTGCCGACGAGATCGACGCGCCGGCGCTCGCGGCCGTCTGGCTGACGTTGTTCTCGAGCTTGCCGAAGCTGCGCGCCCCCGTCGCGCCCGAGGCCGCGCGCCAGAACCCCCACCCGAGCAGGGCGGCAGTGATCGACATGTTGAAGCCCCAGCCGATGCGGAGGCCGCTGTAGATGTTGCAGAGCGACAGCAGCGCACCGAGCAGCGTGCCGGTCGCGAGCGCGCGAACGGTCAGCTCGGTGCCGCGGGCCGCGGGCGCGAGGCGCATCCACCCGACTGTAGCGGAAGCGGTGCCGCGCGAATCGCGGGAGGGGCCGGAGCGCCCGTGTCGTGCTCAGCGCGGCGCGATGCGGAGCTCGTTGTGCACGTCCTCGACGCCGCTCACCTCGACGAGCTGCTCGAGGGCCTTCTTGTCGGCGCGCGATCGCACCGAGCCGCGCAGCGTGACCTCGCGATCGTGCACGCGTACCTCGACGTCGCTCGCGTCGATCCAGCCCTGCCCCGCGATGCGCTCGCACGCCGCCTCGTGGATGCGCTCGTCCGAGCGACGGTGGCCGCGCAGACCACGGCCGTGGAACGGACCCTCGCCGGCGCGCGCAGCGCCGCCTCGCCCGAGCCCGGCGTCGCGGCGCAACGCCTCGCGATCCCAGTCGTGTCGGACGACCCGCCGATCACGAATCCGTGCGTCGCCACGATCGTCCCAGCGATCCTCGACCGGATCACTGCCCGCCTGTCCGCCGCCCTGCGTGAAGGCCCCCGCCGATCGCGAGTCGCTCCACGGCGTTCCATTCTCTCGCGCCACGTCGTCCTCCGTTTCTCGTCACTTCGTCAGCGCACCGGAGGTCGCAACGCCCATGCCCGGTGGCCGCGAGCCACGCACGCGCTCGCCTGCGCAGCTGCGCTATCGTCGAGCCGTGACCCGCTCGACGTCGGAGCACGGCCCGCTCGGCGAGCCGATCTCGCTGCGCACGCGTGACGACGCGACGATCCGCGTCGTGGTGAGCCGCGGCGCGCTGGCGATCGTCGTTCATCGGGCGGGCATCGAGCTCGAGCGCGCCTCGCTGCCGGTTCCGCGCGCGGGCTACGGTGGACACGAGCTGCTGCTCTCTGCGGAGGAGCGCTCCCTCGCGACGGTGGAGCCCAGACGTGCACGATCTCGGTCCGCGTGCGCGCCGGGTTCCCGTTCGAAGGGGACGAGTCGCTCTACCCCGAGCGGGTCGAGCTGCGCTCTGCGGACGAGGTGTGCTTCCAGACGCCGTGGGGTGTGCCCGTTCGGATCGCGCTCCCGCTCCCCGACGCGATGATCATCGCGGGGCCGTCGAGCCGATCGCGCTGACACGCGCCGTCCTCGCAGACGCCTCGACGAGCGCGTCCGGCGCGAGCAGGAGAGAGAGATGGCTTCGAGCGACGACGCGGGGTTTCGCGGGACCGTGATGCGCGACGGCGCGGCGGGGATGCCGCTCACGGCGACGATCACGATCGAAGCGGGCGCGCTGCGCGCGCGCACCGACGGCGGGGATGGGGTCGAGATCGCGCTCTCGTCGCTCACGCTCGCGCCGGGCGGGTTCGAGGGCGACTTCGTGTTCTGTCGCCCGACGTCGGGTGGCGTGACGATCGCGGTGTCGGATCCGGCGTTCGTCGAGGCGCTGCGCGAGACCGGCGTCCCCTCGCTCGAGCCGCAGCTGGTGAAGGTCACGAAGCACCGCGCGAGCGCGCGCCGCGGCGCGTGGATCTCGATGGGCGTCGTCGCGGTCGTGCTCCTCGCGATCGCGGGGCTGCTCTGGAGCACGCCCACGCTGCTCGCCGCGAGCGTCTCGGCGCTGCCGACGTCGATCGATCGTCAGCTCGGCGACGCCGCGTGGGACGAGACCTCGCTCGGGGGCCCCGAGCGCGACGAGCCCGCGGTGCGCGCGCCGGTCGAGGAGATCGTCGCGCGCTTCGCGCCGGAGGCCGAGGGGCACGAGCTGCGCGTCACGATCATCGAGAGCGAAGAGGTCAACGCCTTCACCCTCCCGGGCGGCCGCATCGTCGTCTACACCGGGCTGCTGCGTGACGCCGAGTCCCCGGAGCAGGTGGCCGGCGTGCTCGCGCACGAGCTCGCGCACGTCACGCGCCGCCACGGGATGCGCAACCTCGCGCACCGGGCCGGCATCGCGCTCGCGCTGCAGCTGCTGATCGGCGGCGACGCCGACGCGTGGACCCTGCTCGCGGCCGACGCGGCGGTCCTCGCGCGACAGAGCGGCTACAGCCGCGAGCAAGAGAGCGAGGCCGATGCGGACGCGGTGCGGACGATGTCGCGCGCAGGTCTCGATCCGCGCGCGCTCGCCGGGTTCTTCCGCGTGATGCAGCGCGCGGAGAGCGGGGCGGGCTCGGGGGCGCTGACGAGCTGGCTCTCGACGCATCCCGATCACGCGGTGCGGATCGCGCACGTCGAGGCGCTGGCTCAGGACACACCGCCGGGCCGGGTGCGTCCGCTGGTCGCGGACTGGAGCGCGCTGCGCGCGGCGCTCTCGGGGCCGTGATCGTCGGGTCGCAGGGAGAGCGCGCGCTCATGACGAGAAAAGCGCCACGATCAATGCGCATTTTTTCGAATCGACGGCCGATCGGACGCTCTCCATAGTGCGCGTCCCCGGAGGCACCCGAGAGATGGGCGACGCGATGGATCGAGAAGCCGCCGATGCGGAGCAGCTGGCGAAGACGATCTGTGATCGCGTGTTCCGCGCGAGCGCGAGCACAGGCCGCGCGCCATGGCTCGACGATCCCCAGAGCGGTCGCGAGCTCGTCCAGCCCGGCTCGGGCTACGTCGCGGCGCGCGAGACGCTCTCGGTCGTGCTCGGGCTCGAGGGGGCGCGCCTCTTCGAGCTCGGATCGCTCCCCCAGGGACGCGACGGCCACCGGCTGGTCGCGCTGCGCTACTTCATCGAGAACGCCGACGTCTGGCTGGCGCACTTCGCGTGGCCGCCGCGGCTCGTCGCCGAGCTCGAGGGCGCGGGCGTGGGCGATCCGGTGGCGGTCGCGCGCGCGCTCGCCGAGCGAGTCCGTGCGCTG
>JALYRN010000804.1 GCA_030855295.1 Myxococcota bacterium
GCCGCAGCGGGGGGAGCCACCCACGTCGCGCGCGCGACGTGGACGCGACGTTCGATCGCTGCAGCTCGGCCGACCGCTCGAGCCCGCGCGAGCGCTCCAGGTCGGCAGCGCGCACGGGCTCACGAGAGGGTGCGCTCGAGCGCGCCGCGTCGTCGCTCTCCTGCGCGGTCGCGGGCGCGACGCTGACCGCGAGAGTGACGACGATCGCACATGCGAGCACGACGGAACGACTGGCGGCGACGGGCATCGAGCACCTCCGTGCGTCTCGAGCGGCCCGCCGCGACCGTCGCAGTCGAGCCGTTCGGGTCCTCTCTCGGGATGGGCCGAGCGCGACCGCGTGTCGATTCGAAATTCCCGAGGTCCTCGTTCGGAAGCTGTGTGCCCGCGTGCGCGAGTCGGCGACTCCGACGTCATCTGCGCAGCGAGGCGGTCGTCGCCTCGCTGCCTGACGCCGGAGCAGTGGGGCGCGTACCAGTGCGACGCGTCGCAAGACGCGCTGCGGGTCGAGGTCACGCCGATCGCGCATGCGCCGACCGAACAGCTCGACATCGCGCTCGCGGACGGCGCGCTGCGGCTCCGGTGGGCGGAGCTCGAGGTGTCGGTGCGCGTCGCCGCGCCGTGATCACGCACGTGGCCGCCGACATGGCGTCGTTCGTCGTGACCCGACGACGCGACGGCGACGCTGTACCGCGTGCCGTTCGTCGACTACTGCGACTGACCGCGCGGAGAACGCGCTACGTTCGCCCGGTGCGAAGACACGCCTTCATCACTGTGCTCGCGGCCGTCCTCGGCGCGTGCTCCTCGACCTCGGTGCCGATCGATGGAGCGCGCGTCGACGAGATGACGATCCATCCCGACGCGCCGCCGATCGCGCCGCACACGGAGTGCTCGGTGTACACGGCGCGCGAGCCCGCGGCGTCGGCGGAGCATCGTCCGGTCTGCAGCGCGATCGAATACCCCGTGCATCCGCCGGCGTCGGGCGCGCACTACTCGCAGTGGGCCGCGTTCGGCACCTACGACGCGCCGGTGCCACCGGGCTTCCTCGTGCACTCGCTCGAGCACGGCGCGATCGTGCTCGCGTACCGGTGCGACGGCGGCGACTGCCCCGAGATCACCAGCGCGCTCGCGGCGATCGTGAGCGAGCACGGAGAGGACCCGCTCTGCCGCGGAGAGGCATCGCCCTCGCGCTTCGTGATCGTGCCCGACCCCGAGCTCGAGCAGCCGATCGCCGCGATCGCCTGGGAGCACGTCTATCTGGCGACCTGCCTCGACCTGCCGTCGCTGCGTGCGTTCGTCGACCTGCACTACGGGCAGGCGCCCGAGGATCTCTGCGCGCCGGGCGTCGATCGCAGCGCGACCGGATGGTGCGAGTAGCGGTCAGGGGATCCCGATCTCGTCGCAGGTGCCGTGCTCGGCGCAGTGCCCGGTCGTGCCGTCGGGACAGCGCATGTCGGGCGTGTCGCAGCGGATCTGACAGCGGCGGAGCGTGGGATCGTCGCCCATCCATGCCACGCAGTCGCGGCCGAGCTCGCAGTCGCGCTCACACGCCGAGCCGAGCGCGGACGGCGACAGAGCACACCCGGCGCTCGAAGGCGCCCGCGGTGTGAGCGCGAGCTCGCCGCGCTCGGTGGCGAGCGAGTAGGTTCGTCCGGCTTCCGGAACCGTGATGAGCGCCTGGCGCAGATGACGCTGCTCCGATGGGGCGCAAGCGACGCCGTGCTCGAGCCAGATCGAGGACCGCAGGTGCAGTCGCGACCCATCGCGCCGAGTCGAGATCGAGCCCGCCGTCTCGCAGGTGGTGCGCGTCGTGATCCTGAGCGGAACCGCGAGGTGGGTCCCGGCGATCGGCTGGCCGTGGACGAACTCGCCTGAGGACGGGCAGACGATGAAGGTCGCGGGGTCGATCATCGGAAGAACCGTGTGTAGCTGTTGGAAGAAGTGCTCTACGCCGGTCGGAGCACTGGAATCGAGCGGTGGAGTCGGGGAAGACGAGTCGAGCGCCGGAGTGCCCGCATCTCCATCGGTCCGTGCGGCGTCGATCGCGCGGAGCCTCTTCTGGCTGCAGCCCGCGATCACCAGCGCCGTGCAGAGCGCGAGACGAGCTGCGGTCGATGCGCTCCGGCGGGTCACGGGAGCGACGCTCCCAGCATCAGGTAGGCGAAGTGCATCGGCTCGGTGCGCCCGAGCGCGGCGCCACCGGGGCCCGGCAGGAAGAGCGCGTATCCGGCCCAGAGGTCGACGCCATCGAGCGGGCGCCATCGCAGCTCCGCGTCGATCTCGCCGCCGGCGAGGCCTTCCTGGTTGGCGGGGTCCACGCCGACGACCTGGCCTGGCGCGTTGGTCCAGCGAGCGGTCGGCTCGGGCAGCGCGAACACGCGCGCCGCCGCCCACATCGTGAGCGCGCCGAGCTGCGGCGTGAGCGAGCCGTAGACGAACGCCTGCGCTTGGTTCCTCAAGCCGAAGAGATCCGCGAGCCCGTAGACGAGGTGGTTCGACGGATAGAAATTGTCGAGCTCGCTCACTCCACCGCTCGGGCTCTTGCCGGAGCCGTACGTCAGACCGATGCCGAGCTCGGGGCTCCACGGCTCCGCGAGCCGCACGTACACCTCTCCGATCGCCGCGAACGCGATCATGCCGGGGCCCTCGCGCTGGCCACCGGCCTGCGTGATCACCTCGAAGACGTAGTGCACGGGCGCGAGCGTCCCGTCGGCGCGCAGCGTGAACGCCACCACGTCGCGGCGCCGATCGAGGTTGGTCTCGGCGGGCCCGTCGTGCCGATAGAGGACGTCCATCCCGAGGCGAAGCGCGGGGTCGACCCACTCGATCGTCAGGCCGCCGACGTAGTCGCCCTCGCTGTCGATCTCGTATCGCTCGTCGACCACGAGGCGCGGCATCGAGACCACCGCCGCGAAGACGTCGAACGCGAGCGGCCCGATCGCACCGCGCGCGCGCAGCGCGTCGAAGCTGCGCGCCGCCGACTGCCAGTTCAGCGAGCCGATCAGGCGACCGGTGCCGACGTCGATCGTCTGTCGACCGAGGCGCAGGAACGACGAGCCGTGGCCGATCTCGAAGAAGCCCTGGAAGAAGCCAGTCGTCGCGCCGGAGGACGCCCCGGGCGACACGCCCATGTCGCGCGCGTCTTGGAGCTGCACGACCACACGCAGCGCGTCCCAGCGCACCTCGAGGCCGAGCCGCACGCGCGTGGTCACGAGGAATCGATCCACCGGGGCGTCGAACCACCGGGCGCGGAGCTCGGCGCGCGCGCGGACCTCGCCGCTGAAGCGCAGCAGGAGCTCGCCGGCCCGGAACGTGAGCGGCGGATCGGCCGGCGTCGGAGCGACGTCCTCGGTCTCCTCCTGATCGTCGCCCTCTCCTGCCGCTTCTTCGTCGCGGTCCTCGTCGTCCTCGAAGTCCTCGAAGTCATCGTCGTCCTCGTAGTCCTCGAGCTCTTCGAGCTCCTCGACGTCGTCGAGCTCCTCGAGGCCGTCGGGGTCGCCGTCGGCTCCTTCTTGGAGATCGTCGTCGTCGTCGGCCGCCTCCTCGTCCTGCGCGTCGGACCGCCCGTCGTCGATCTCGCGTGCGTCGCGCTCGATCGGCGCTCGACGCGCGATCTCGGGCCCGGTCTCGGGACCGGAGTCACCCGCGACGACGCCGGCATCCGCGGCCGGCGCGTCCGTCCCGCCGTCGTCCGCCCGCGGCCCGACGCCCGCGT
>JALYRN010000805.1 GCA_030855295.1 Myxococcota bacterium
CGGCAAGCCACGGCGCGCGCTGCGTCAGGTCCTCGCCGCGGCGCGGGAGCGGCTCGCGCGCGTCGGCGAGAGGCTGCGTCGTCCCGCGCTCGTCGCGTTCCGCGCGCTCGTGGTGATCGCGTCGATCGCCGGATCGATCGCGCTCTTCCGCGTGATCGAGCGGCACGTGCGTACGTCGCCGGCGTTCGCGACCGAAGAGATCCTGATCAGCGGCGCGTCGCGTCTCGAGCGCGTCGAGATCGAGGAGACCGCGGGGCTCGCGGTCGGCCGGAACGTGTTCGAGATCTCGCCCGACGAGGCGCGGCGGAACCTGCTCGCGCATCCGTGGATCGACGAGGTCGAGGTGCGCCGCCGCTTGCCGGGGCGCTGGTCGATCACGATCCGAGAGCGCGCGGCCGCGGCGATCCTGATGATCGACGAGGGCTGGCTGGTGTCGGACGAGGGCGCGGTGTTCAAGCGCCTCGAGCCCGGCGATCCCACCGACCTGCCGGTGATCACCGGGATCGATCGCGATCGATTCACGGCCGACCGCGCGTTCCGCACGCGCGTGCTCCTCGCGGTGGTCGCGCTGCTCTCGGACTGGCGCGCCGCGGGCCTGTGGCGGCGCGAGCCGATCGGAGAAATCCACGTCGAGGCCGACGACGCGCTCACGCTGCGCATCGGCGACGACTCGTCCGAGGTCCGCCTCGGTGCGAGCCCGTACCGCGCCAAGCTCGATCGCCTGCGCCGCGTGCTCGACGAGCTCGGCCGCCGCGACGCGCGCCCCGCGTACGTGCACCTCGACAACGTGCGTCGCCCCGACCGCGTCGTCGTCCGCGTGCGCTGATCGCGTTGCTGTTTTTTTGTCGCCGGGATCGGGCCCGTGTAGACGAAGAACAACGGAGCGATCATGGGCAGCACGCAGCACAGCGAGAACGAGATCATCGCGGGGCTGGACCTCGGTACGACCAAGGTCTGCGCCATCGTCGCGGAGGTCACCGAGGACGGCCTCGACATCATCGGCGTGGGCTCGGTCCCCTCGCGCGGCCTGCGCCGCGGCGTCGTCGTGAACATCGAGACGACGGTCCAGGCGATCCGCCAGGCGATCGAGCAAGCCGAGACGATGGCCGGCGTCGAGATCCGCAGCGTGTACGCGGGCATCGCGGGCTCGCACGTCCGCGGGATGAACAAGGACGGCGTCGCCGCGATCGCGAACCGCGAGGTGACGGCCGAGGACGTCGCGCGCGTGCTCGATCAGGCCCGCGCGATCCCGCTGACGAGCGACCGCCAGGTCATCCACGTGCTCCCGCAGGAGTACATCGTCGACGACCAGGACTGCATCAAGGAGCCGATCGGGATGAGCGGCGTGCGCCTCCAGGCCCACGTCCACCTCGTCACCGCGGCGACCACCAGCGTGCAGAACATCATCAAGTGCGCCGAGCGCTGCGACCTCCACGTCGCCGAGGTCGTCCTCGAGCCGCTCGCCAGCGCGCACGCGGTGCTGCAGGAAGACGAGAAGGAGCTCGGCGTCGCGCTCGTCGACGTCGGCGGCGGCACGACGGACATCGTCGTGTACGTCAACGGCGCGGTCGTGCACACGAGCGTGATCCCGATCGGCGGCACCAACTTCACGAACGACATCGCGACGTGCCTGCGCACGCCGATCGCCGAGGCCGAGCGCGTCAAGATCAAGTACGGCTGCGCGAGCCCGGTGATGGTCGACCCCGAGGCGTCGATCGAGGTGCCGAGCGTCGGCGGTCGTCCGGCGCGCGTGATGCCGCGCCAGCAGCTCTGTCAGATCATCGAGCCGCGCGTCGAGGAGCTCTTCCAGGCGGTCGCGTACACGATCGATCAGGGCAACTACCGCGACCTCCTCGGCGCCGGCGTCGTCATCACCGGCGGCACCACGATGCTCGACGGGATGCCGGAGCTCGCGGAGCAGATCCTCGGGCTGCCGGTGCGCCGCGGCGCGCCGACCGGCGTCGGCGGGCTGATGGACGTGGTCCGGAGCCCCGCCTACGCGACCGGCGTCGGCCTGGTGAAGTACGGCGCAGACAAGCTGCGCACGGCGCCGCGTCAGACGTCGATCGAGCGCGCGGCGCTCGCGGCGGCGGCGGCCCACGGAGGATCGGGCTGGGGCCAGCGCCTCGGGCTCTGGTTCAAAGAGGTCTTCTGATTCGGGTTTCGAGCGCGACGAGGCGGGCGAGGTCTCGTCGAGCTCCAGGGAGAACGCCGCGAACGCGGCCAGAAAAAGCAGGGCAGGCAACCATGGGATTCCACATCGAGTTCGCGGACGAGGCGGAGCTGCAGGCGCGAATCAAGGTCGTCGGCGTGGGCGGCGGCGGCGGCAACGCGCTCCAGACCATGATCCAGAGCGGGCTCGAGGGCGTCGAGTTCATCGCGGCGAACACAGACACGCAGGCGCTCGAGGCGAGCCTCGCACCGACGAAGGTGCAGCTCGGCCCGGCGCTGACGCGCGGTCTCGGCGCGGGCGCGAACCCCGACGTCGGCAAGAAGGCTGCGCTCGAGGAGATGGAGCGCATCCAGGAGGCGCTCTCGGGCGCCGACATGGTCTTCGTCACCGCCGGCATGGGCGGCGGCACGGGCACCGGCGCGGCCCCGATCATCGCCCAGATCGCGCGTGATCTCGGCATCCTCACGGTCGGCGTGGTCACGCGTCCGTTCCTCTTCGAGGGGCGCCGTCGCAGCAAGAACGCGGAGAACGGCATCCGCGAGCTCGGCGCGTCGGTCGACACGATCATCACGATCCCGAACCAGAAGCTGCTCAACCTCGACGACGATCTCTCGATCCTCGAGGCGTTCAAGCGCGCCGACGACGTGCTGGTGCAGGCCGTGCGCGGCATCAGCGATCTCATCACCGTGAGCGGCGTGATCAACGTCGACTTCGCGGACGTGAAGACCATCATGAGCGGCACCGGCCGCGCGCTGATGGGTACCGGCTACGGCCGCGGTGAGCGCCGCGCGCTCGACGCCGTCGAGATGGCGATCAACTCGCCGCTGCTCGACGACATCTCGATCGACGGCGCGATGGGGATCCTCCTCAACTTCACCGCCGGCCCCGACGTGCGCCTCAAGGAGATCAACGAGGCGGCGAGCCTGGTGCAGCAGTCGGCGCACGAGGACGCGAACATCATCTTCGGCCTGCTGACGGATCCCGACATGGGCGACGTCGTGAAGGTCACCGCGATCGCGACCGGCTTCGACGTCGACTCGGCGGAGATGCAGGAGATCATCGCGCCGGCCGCGGCGCACGCGATGCAGAGCCGCACCAGCCGCACCACGCTGCCGCTGACCATCCCGGGCCACCGCCCGAGCATGCAGCCGCAGAACGCGCTGCGGATGCAGCCCGAGACTGCGGCGCGCGCCTCGCGCCGCACCTCGACGCCGCCCCAGCAGGCGACCCTCCCCGAGCTCCGCGTCGCGGGCCGCGCGTTCGGCGCGTCGGCGCTCGCCGACGAGGCGACGCTCGACATCCCCGCATACCTGCGCCGCGCCGCCGCCCACCACGACTGATCGGCGACGGCTGATCGATCCACGAGAAGGGCGCTCCCGCGAGGGGGCGCCCTTCGTGGTTCTCGGCAGCGGAGCACTCATCGGCTCGCCCGCTCCGGGCGCTTCCGTCCGCGCGCGCTGATTGATCGGCTCGCCCGCTCCGGTCGCTTCCGTCCGCGCGCGCGGCGCGCGCTCCCGTACGCGCCCTCCGGGGCGAGC
>JALYRN010000806.1 GCA_030855295.1 Myxococcota bacterium
CGACTGCCCCGCCGGCACACCGGCCGCCGCGCTACAGCTCGTCGGCGCCGACGGCATCGTCGTGCTCGGCGAGGGAACGCCGCGCGGCGCGAGCGCGTGCGCCTCGATCGACGACACCGACGCCTTCGCGACCAGCCTCGCTGCCGGCCGGTATCACCTGCGCATCTACGCCCTCAACGACGAGATCGCGCGCCCCTTCGACTACGCGCTCCGCGTCGAGCTCGTCACCCCCTGATCGCGCGCGCCCGCGCCGCGACGGAAAAGCGAAGGCCCCCGCCGCTTCCGCGACGAGGGCCTTCTGCGTGTGTGTCGTCGCGCCCGATCAGGGGGTGATCGTCACGTCGTCGATCCCGAAGCCTTCTTCCGTGACGCTGCCGTCGCTCGCGAAGCGGTGTCGCACCACCACTCGGCTGTTGCCGGCGGCGCCCGTGAGCGCGTGCGACGCGGTGCGCCACACGCCCGACGCGCCGGACGTTCCGTCCCACTCGTCGTTCGTCGCGTCGTTGTACCAGTTCGTGCCCTCGCCCGACGCGCCGAGCACCGTCCACGTGTCGGTCGTCCCGTCCCAGATCTCGATCCAGCCCTCGTCGCAGCAGCCCTCGGTCTCGTAGATGTGCGAGAACGAGAGCGTCGGGTCGGTCGTCAGCGCCGACATGTCGAAGCAGACCGACTGGACGTGCGAGAGTTCCTGGTTCGCGTAGCTGCCGGCGGGGTTCGTCACCCACGCGCCCGTGCCCGACGCCGCGGCCGGGATGAACGTGCCCGACGGAGTCCCGTGCGCCCACGTCGAGTTGACGCCGCCCGAGGTCCATCCGCCGTCACCCGAGTCGAAGCTCTCGGCGTACGGCGCTCCGGCCGTGACGACGACCACCGGGACCCCGTCGAACGTGGTCTCGAGCGTGTCGTTGGACGGCGCGCCGTCGCCCGCGAGAGCGACGGTCGCGCGGATGTCGTGCGCGCCCGCCGCGGTCAGGTCGAACACCGCGGTCGTCGTGTAGGTCGACTGCTCGCCCGGGAGGAGCAGCGTCGGGACCGTCTCGGTGACCGGCGCCGCGCCGTCCACGGTGATCGTCACGTCGTAGGTCGTGACGGTGGTCGTGCCCCAGTTGCGAACCGTGACCTCGAGCGGATCCGCCGCCGACGGACACTCGGGGACGCTGGGCACCGCCGCTACGACCGCGAGGTCGTTCGCGAGCCCCGTACGCACTCGGATCTCGCCGACCCCGAAGCCCGCGCGAGTCACCGAGCCGTCGCTGCGGAACACGACACGGACCCTGACGTCGGCCTGGCCCGCGGCGCCCGTGAGGGTCTGCTGGACGTCACGCCAGCCGCCCGAGCCGGCGTCCCACCAGTCGTTCCCCGCGTCGTTGTACCAGTTGATGCCGGTTCCGCCCTCGCCGAGCTTCGCCCAGGTCGTGCCGCCGTCCGTCGACATCTCGACCCAGCCCTCGTCGCAGCAGGGCTCGGTCTCGAAGTACAGCGACATACGCAGCACCGGATCCGTGGTCGCCGCGGTCATGTCCATCGCCGGCGACGCGACGAAGCTGTCTTCGCCGTTGTTGTACGGCCCGGTGAGGTTCGTGGCCCAGACGTTGGGCCCGTTGGGCGGCGTCGGGTACGCGACCGCCGCGCCCCACGCCCAGCTCGAAGCGGTGCCGCCGGTGGTCCAGCCTCCGTCGCCGCTCTCGAACGTCTCCCAGTAGTCGAATTCGCAGGACACCGTGCCATCGCACGCGCCGGCGGTGCAGACGTCGGCCGTGGTGCAGTCGTTCTCGTCGTCACACGCCGTTCCGTCGGCGGCGGGCATCGTCACCTCGCACAGCCCGTTCGCCGGGTTGCACTCGGCCATGCCGCACGCACCGCCCGCGCCCGAGCAGTCGACGCCCGCGCAGAGATCGACGCACATCGGCGTCGGGTCGCTCACGCACGCCTCGCCCGCGGCGCTGCAGTCCGTGGTCTCCCCGATGAAGCACCCGAACGCGTTCGGCGCGCAGACCTCGAGCGTCGAGCCGTCGGGACAGCTCCGGCTGGTCTCGGTGCCGCACGCGGTCATGCCCATGCAGGGATCGGTCGCGGCCGTGCTGCACATCGCCATCGGGGCGGCGTCGCCGTCGCAGAAGCCGAACATCGTGTCGGTGCAGTCGTCGCGCGTCTCGACCAGGCAGCCGAACGCGTCGGCCTGGCAGGTGACGAGCTCGGGGCCGGCGCAGCTGGTGCCGGCCGCCGCGCACTCGGTGATGCCGGCGCACGCATCGGTCGCCGTGCACAGTGCGATCGCGCCGCTGTCGTCGCACGCGCCGCCCGTGCGGTCGGTGCAGTCGATCGTCTCGGTGACGAGGCAGCCGAACGCGTTCGGCGCGCAGGTGACGAGCTCGTCGCCCGTGCAGCTCGTGCCCGCCGTCGTGCAGCGCTCGGCCGCGGGGATCGCCTCGCAGGGGTCGATCGGCAGGACGCACATCGGCATGGCGCCGGTCGTGTCGCACTCGCCGCCGGGCGCCGCAGCGCAGTCCGTCGCGGTGATCACGAGGCAGCCGTCGGCGTTCGCGGCGCAGTCCTGGAGCGTCTCACCCTCGCAGCTGCGGCCCACGGTGGTGCAGCGCATCGCCGACGGAATCAGATCGCACGCATCGATGCACGACGCGGTCGTGCCGGTCACGTTGCAGACCTGGTCGCTGGTCGCGCAGTCCTCGCGCGTCTCGACCAGGCAGCCGTCGGCGTCGGACGCGCACCGAACGACCTCGTCGCCATCACAGCTCGTGCCGATCGTGGTGCAGAGCGCGCGGCCCTCGCACACGTCGCCGCCGTCGGTCCTCATCCCGGTGTCCGCCCGGGGGCCGCCGTCGTCACCCGGGACCACTGCCGGGTTGTCGCAGGCCGCGAGCGCCGCAGCGCAGCAGACGGCTGCCATCAAAGCACGTACGTTCCGATTCACCATGTACCTCCGAAAAAGCGGAACGCGCGCGGTCGCCCCACGCGCGCAGGCGGCGGACCATGTGGGACTTCCCCGACATGGTCAACGACGGTCGGTGAGGTTAGGACGTCCGTTCAGTGGAGAGAACCCTCTCCGATGACGGACGCAGCGCACGCTCTCGCGCGTCGTCAGGGCGCGTCGACGCAGTAGCCGACCATCCACGTGCGCGCGAAGCCGGTGCACGCCTGGCCGGTCGGGCACTCGTCGACGGGCGCGTCGGGGTTGCACGGCTGCCGGCACGAGGTCGCGGTGTCGATCCGGATGCAGACCAGATCGTGGCCGCAGGTCCCGCTGCCCCCGCCGCAGGTCTCGCCCGCGCCGCGCGGTCCCGCCGGGCGGCACCCGGTGTACGAGAGCTCGCGCTCGGGATCGGTCGCGAAGGTGCACGTGTCGTCCGGGTCCGCACAGTCCTGCGCGTAGATGTCGCAGCGCGCCGGCAGCGGCCGGCAGATCTGGACGCAGAAGTCGCCGATCGTCCCGGTGCACACGAAGCCATCGCCGCAGAACCCGACCGACCCATCGGGGCACATGCGACTGCAGTGGAACCCGTCGCCGAAGTTCAGGCACATCGTTCCCGCGACGCACTGCTCAGGAAACTCGCAGGCCTCGCCGACCGCGCGCGGCGCCGCGTCGACGGCCATGCACTCCGCGCCCATCGAGCCGCGCCGGCACGCCTGTGCGCCGCACGACGTCGGATCGAACGGATCGCACGCGCCGGTCGCGGTGCACGGCATCGAC
>JALYRN010000807.1 GCA_030855295.1 Myxococcota bacterium
GGTCGAGGCGGCGCCGGTGCTCGCTGCGGACGCGGCTCCGCGCTTCGCGGGCGGGCGAGCGGTCGCGACGGTCGCGCTCGCTACGTGGTGCGCGTTCCACGTGCTGATGCCGCTGCGCGCGCACGCCTACGGAGGGGACGTGCTCTGGCACGAGCAGGGGATGCGCTGGTCGTGGCGCGTGCTGTGCCGCGAGAAGAACGGGAGCATCACGTACCGCGTGCGAGCGCGCGGCTGGCAGAGCGAGCGCGACGTGCCGCCGCGCGACTACCTGACGCGTGATCAGGAGCAGGAATTCTCGGCGCAGCCGGACATGATCCTGCAGCTTGCACATCACATCGCGGACGAGTACCGAGCGCGCGGCGAGCGCGACGTCGAGGTGCGCGTCGACGCGCTGGTCTCGCTGAACGGAAGGCGCATGCAGCGGATGATCGACCCGAACGTGGATCTCGCGCAGGTCGAGGACTCGCTGGCGCCGGCGTCGTGGATCCTGCCGGCTCCCGAAGGACCTCCGCTGCGCGTCGCGCGCAGCGCGCTGGCGTGGAGTGGAGCGCAGTGACGAGGCTCTCGATCGCGGTGCTGTTGATCTCGCTGGCGACGTGCGGCGTCGCGCGCGCGCAAGAGGTCGAGCCAGAGACGGATGGCGATGACGCGGACGCGGGCGAGATCGACGCCGCCGGAGGCGACGAGGACGACCTCGCGCTCGAGGACGACGAGCTCGCCGGCGACGAGGACGACGCTCGCAGCGGCGTGCAGGACGATCTCACGACCGACGACGTGGTCGTGCGCGCGCAAGCGGAGGAGATCTTCCGCGCCGGCGGATCCGTCCATGCGATCGGCGAGGAGCAGCTCGCGCGGCTCGACTACAACGATCCTCTCGCGGTGCTGACGCAGGTGCCGGGCGTGTACGTGCGATCGGAGGAAGGCTTCGGGCTGCGGCCGAACATCGGTCTCCGCGGCGCGAGCGCGGAGCGCAGCCGCAAGATCACGCTGATGGAGGATGGCGTCCTGCTCGCGCCGGCTCCGTACTCGGCGCCTGCGGCCTACTACTTCCCGATGATGGCGCGGATCACCGGCGTCGAGGTGTCCGCGGGGCCCGCGGCGATCCTGTACGGGCCGCACACCGTCGGAGGCGCGGTCGATCTCCTGCCGCGCCGCATCCCGCTCCGGCGCGAGGGCGGGATCGATCTCTCGATGGGGAACACGTGGTACGGCCGCGTGCACCTGCACTACGGCGACTCGAACGAGTGGGGTGGCTTCTTGATCGAAGCGCTCCATCTGCGCTCGAGCGGCTTCCGCGAGCTCGACGTCGCGCCGGGCGGGAACGACGACACCGGCTTCCACCGCACCGACATCGTCGCGCGGGGCGAGCTCCACGGCAGCCTCGATCGCGAGTGGTATCACCGCCTCGAAGTGACGGCGACGCTCGGCCTCGAGGAGTCGAACGAGACGTACCTCGGCACGACCGACGCCGACTTCCGGGCGAATCCATATCGACGCTATGCCGCGACGCAGCTCGATCAGATGTCGTGGTGGCGGACGCGTGTGCAGCTCCGCTACGAGATCGAGTCGGACGCGGTGAACATCGAGATCACCGGCTACCGCCACGACTTCGAGCGCACGTGGTACCGGCTCGATCACTTCTGCGACACGCTCTCGCTCACGCCCGAGGGCCAGCGCGACTCGTGCGGCGGCAACGTCGGTTTCGACCGCATCCTGCAGAGCCCCGGCGTGTTCGCGAGCCAGTACGAGCGCCTGACCGGGACGCTCGATGCCGAGCGCAGCGACGCGCCGCTGCTGATGGCGCGCAACCACCGCGTGTTCGCGGTGCAGGGACTGCAGGCGCGAGGGCGCGCTTCCTTCGACACCGGTCCACTCAGCCATCACGTGCAGTTCGGCGCGCGCCTGCACTACGACGAGATCACTCGGAACCATACCGGCGACACGTACTACCTGCTGCGCGAGCAGATGGTGCTGCAGAACGCTGGCCTCGAGCTCGAGCGCAACCACGACTCGGCGTGGGCGATCTCGGCGTACGCGAGCTGGAGCGTCACCTGGGAGCAGCTCACGCTCGCGCCGGGCGTCCGCACCGAAGTGATCTGGCTGAGCCATCGCGACACGTTCACGGGTGCGACGGTCGACACCGAGCAGCTCGCGCTGCTGCCCGGCCTCGGCGTGCAGTACGCGATCATCCCGGAGGTCGCGGTGTTCGCGGGCGCGCATCTCGGTTACTCGCCGGTCGCGCCGGGGCAGACCGCGGAGGTGCTCCCCGAGCTCGCGTGGAACTACGAGATCGGGGCGCGGTACGGGCGCGTCAGCGAGGCGACGCACGGGCAGCTGACGTACTTCGTGAGCGACTACTCGAACCTGTCGGGCACGTGCTCGCTCGCGTCGGGATGCTCGGAGGACATGCTCGATCGGCAGTTCAACGGCGGCTCGGTGCTGATCATGGGCATCGAGGCGGAGGCGACCCACACGGTCGAGATCGGCGAGGTCGAGCTCCCTCTCGCCGCGAGCTACACGTGGACGTGGACGCGTTTCCAGAGCGCGTTCGACTCGGACAGTCCGCAGTTCGGCGACGTGCAGATCGGTGACGAGCTGCCGTACGTCCCGGCGCATCAGCTCTCGCTGCGAGCGGGCGTCACGTGGCGGTTCCTGCAGCTCTCGGCGAACGGCTTCTACACGTCGGCGATGCGCGACGTCGCGGGACAGGGCGTGGCACCGCCGAACGAGCTCACCGACGAGTACTTCATGCTCGATGCGATGGTGCGCGTGGAGGTCCATCGCGGGTTCCGCGTGTACGTCCGCGGCGAGAACCTGACCGACACGCGGCCGCTGGCGACGCGGCGAGCGTGGGGCGCGCGAGGGACCAAGCCCTTGCTCGTGCAGGGCGGCATCGAGATCGACATCCGTTGACGCGGGGACAGGCTCCGCTCAATCGGGCAGGAACGCCACGACCGGGCGGCCGGTGATCCGCACCGACGCGCATTCCTGGCGGTTGTGCGCCGGACAGAACGCGACCCGCTTCACGCGGCGCAGCATCCGGATCGAGGCGCACGCAGCGCACGGCGCGGCGGCGACGTGCGGGCGGGAATCGAGCGTGAGCCGCGCGCCGGCCTGGAATACGGAGAACGGATCGAACCGACTCGTGTCGATCGCGCCGCCGTCGTCGCGGTCGCCCACGATGACGAGCGATGCGCCGACATCGTTTGCGAGGCGCACGATGCTCGGCGCGAGGGATCCCGTTCGGACGTGTGCCCACGCAAGGCCTTGGACGGAAGGCTTCAACGCCAGAGCGAGCGTCATCACGTGATCGGCGATGGCGTCGAGGCGTCCTCGAGGTGGAGCGACGGCGACCTCGACGACGTGCACGAGGTGGACCTCGCGGATGATGCCGGTCTCGAGCATCGACAGCGCATGCTTGACCGCACCACGTGAGCGCTCACGGAGATCGACCGCGACGACGGCGCAAGGCCAGGCCACGCAAGAGTGCGGCATGCCGTGCGCGCATCAGCAGCGTGTGTGCCAGGGCGATCGCGGCCTCGCTCGGCGGCTCGCGTGCACCTTCGCGAGCGTGTGCGTTTTTCGCGTGATCGTGATCACCAGGATCGCCGCATCGTGATCACGCAGATCGCGGCATCGTGATCACCAAGATCGCCATCGTGATCACCAAGATCGCCATCGTGATCACCGGGATCGCGCCA
>JALYRN010000117.1 GCA_030855295.1 Myxococcota bacterium
CCCGCGGCCCGCGGCGCGCTCGCCGTGCTCCGCCGTCACGCGCGCGCCCAGCCTCGCCACGATCTCCGCCGCGCCCACGAAGCGCTCGCGCGGCAACGTCGCCGCCTCGCCGAGCGGCATCAGCTCGATGAAGCGCGGTGCCGCGCCGATCGACCACGCCCAGTCGACGATCGCCCCGAGCTCGCCGTCGTTGACGCCGCCGAGCGCGACGCAGTTGATCTTCACCTCGAGCCCCGCGTCCAGCGCGGCATGGACGCCCGCGAGCACCTCGGCGAGCTCGCCGCCTCGGGTGATCTCGTCGAATTTCGCGGGGTCGAGGCTGTCGAGCGAGACGTTCACCTCGTCGAGCCCGGCCTCGCGGAGCGGTCGCGCGAGGGTCGCGAGGCGCGTTCCGTTCGTCGTCGCCACGAGGCGCTCGATGCCCGCGCCGTCGCGCAGCATGCGCACCAGCGAGACGACGTCGCGCCGCGCGAGCGGCTCACCGCCGGTGAGGCGCAGCCGTCGGACCCCGCCGCGCGCCAGCGCTCGCGCGATGCGCACCAGCTCCTCGAAGGACAGGACCTCGGCGCGCGCCGCGTGCTCCTCTTCGCCGCCGGGCGGCATGCAGTAGACGCACGCCATCGTGCAGCGGTCGGTGAGCGACGCCCGCAGGTACGTGATCGCGCGGCCACGCGCGTCCGCGAGCACCACGTCGCGGTCCTCGCCCCAGCCGCTCGGCCGAGCCGGCACCACCTCGCTGACGGCCATCCGCGAGGCCGGCGCGAGCGGTAGGCGGAGGCGCATCCCCCGATTGGTAGGGCAGGGCCGGGCCGTGCGCCAGCGCAGCGCGCGCGGAGAACGTGCTTGCCACGCGCGGCGACCTTGCATATCACCATCGCTCCCCTGTCTCGTCCGGACGGTACAGCCATGAAGATCTCTCGTTTCGCGCTCGTCCTCGCTCGGCTGACGGCAGCCCTCGCCCTCGCGGCCATCCCATTCTCGGGGGCATCTCTCGCCCGCGCGGACGATCCCGAGCCCGAGGTCTCGTCGGAGGAAGCGGCGGCCACGCCGCGCGACATCTGGGACCGGCTCCTCGCGGTCGAGCTGATCGGCGGCATCGACACGCCGTGGGGCGTCTTCGGCGGCGCGGTCGTGATCTCGCCGGTCCGCTACCTCGCGCTCGACGTCGGAGGCGGCATCAGCCGCGACGGCGGCCGCGTCGCGGGCGGCGCGCGCCTGGTGCTCCCGCACGCGAACGGCTCGTTCGGCCTGCGCGTCGGGTTCGCGGGCGGCCCGCTGAGCTGGGAGCGTCCGGTGCCGGGCACCGGGACGAACATCCCTGGCGAGGTCGGCAGCCCCGAGCGCACCGCGCGGCGCACGTGGGAGTTCGTCGGCTTCGTCGACGTCTCGGTGAACCTCGAGATCCGCCTCGACGCGGGCGTCTACTTCCGGTTTCTGTTCGGCGTCGAGCACGCTCTCTCGGGCGCCGACTCGTGCGTGGAGTCGACGGCCGACGGCGCGGTCGGCTTCTGCGCGAGGGGGTCGTTCCAGCCGGTGAGGACCTACGTAGGCCTCGCCCTCGGCTACGCCTTCGATATCTAGAGCTCGGCTCGCCGGGTGGGCGGGACGCGCCGCGATCTGGGCGCTGATCGGCCACCGCTCCCTGCGCGCGGTACTCACCTACAGGAAGTAGGCTGCGTTCCGTGCTCGTGACCGGCGGCCGCTGAGCGCCCATCTCGCGGCGCGCACGCTGGCGGAGGCGCGTGCGTCCTCGAGGGGCGGGCGTGCGGGGATCGTGAAGAAGCGCTCGGTGCTCGTCACCGGGTGCCGCTGAGCGCCCATCTCGCGGCGCGCATGCTGGCGGAGGCATATGCGTCGTCGAGGGGGCGCGGTGATCGTGACGGGTTCCGTGCTCGTCTCACGGCCCCGGCGCATCGCAGTAGACCGTGTGGACGAAGGGCAGGAGCGTCATCGCGCGGATGCGCGCGGGCGTGTCGGCCATCTCGCTGAGGTCGTAGTAGCCACAGCGGAACCCCGGAGATCCCGGATCTACGCCGCAGTCCAGCGGACCGAGCGCAGCGCAGCTCTCGAAGAGCACGTCAGTGTCCGCATACAGGCCCCAGCATGCCGCGAGGCCGTCCCGCGACGGACACTCAGTCAGCGGTTCCGAGATCCACGGGGACGCCCCCATCGCCTCGACGTGGCAGTGCGTCGGCTCGCAGGCGAACGCGCACTCGACGAACGAGTCGAAGGCTCCGGGCTCTCCGTCGCAGCTCGCGCCGGATGCGAGCTGGCAGCGCTCTCCGTCGAACACGACGCGCCCCGTGCTCCCGCACGGATGGGCCGACGCGGCGTCCTGAGTCGGGCATGTGGTCGCGCCCGCGGCTCCGCAGAGGAGATCCCCCGCCGCGCCGTCGAGCCACGACAACGACGCATCCGCCGATGCAACATGAGCATCGACGTCAATCGGAGCGTCAGCACCGATGTCGGGCATCGTCCCGCCATCGAGCGCGTGCGACGCCGCGCACGAGCAGCCGGCGAGCATCAGCGCGGATGCGGCGAGGAGCGCGGGCGCATTCACACCGACGAATTCACGACGACCGTCTCGTGCATCATGCATTCGCTGATCTGCAGACAGGCAGGGGCTCACGGCCCAGGCGCATCGCAGTAGACCATGTGGACGAACGGCAGGAGCGTCATCGCGCGGATGCGCGCGGGCGTGTCGGCCATCTCGCTGAGCTCGAAATAGCGACAGCGGAACGGCGGAGATCCCGGATCTACGCCGCAGCCCATGGGACCGAAAGCAGCGCAGCTCTCGAGGAGCACGTCAGTGTCCGCATACAGTCCCCAGCATGCCGCGAGGTCGTCGCGCGACGGACACTCGGCCAAGGGTTCCGAGATCCACGGGGGCGCCCCCATCGCCTCGACGTAGCAGTGCGTCGGCTCGCAGGCGAACGCGCACTCGACGAACGAGTCGAACGCGCCGGGCTCTCCGTCGCAGCTCGCGCCGGATGCGAGCTGGCAGCGCTCTCCGTCGAACACGACGCGCCCCGTGCTCCCGCACGGATGGGCCGACGCGGCGTCCTGGGTCGGGCATGTGGTTGCGCCCGCGGCTCCGCAGAGGAGATCCCCCGCCGCGCCGTCGAGCCAGGGCGACGACGCATCCGCCGATGCAACATGAGCATCGACGTCAATCGGAGCGTCAGCACCGATGTCGGGCATCGTCCCGCCATCGAGCGCGTGCGACGCCGCGCACGAGCAGCCGGCGAGCATGAGCACGGATGCGGCGAGGAGCGCGGGCGCGTTCACAGCGACCAACCTACGACGACCGGATCGTGGATCGTAACTTCGTTGAGAGAAACGGGCGCCGAGCTGAGCACCTCGAATCGGATCTGCACAGCAGCCTTTCCATCAAAGTCCGCGATATCGACGATATCGGTTCGATACGACGTGGACCGGCCATCGACGTTCGAGATACCGAACGGAAACAGCCGAACGATCCGGCAGTTTCCATAGTTCGTCTCCGAACATCCCGAGAACCCGTTGCTGCTGACGACCACCCGTGCAGATCTGAGGGTCTCTGACGTAGTGGAGTGTTTCCATCGAAAGGAGTAGACGAGGCGCGACTGCGTGAACTGCGAGAGGTCACGTGTCGTGCTGGTGAGTCTCCAGGGTGCTGAACCAGTCCCGGTGAACCGCCAGAAGCACTCGTCTTGAGGTCCTCCAGACGAGTCGCCTATGAATGCCCAGCCGCTTCCGATCGACCATCGGCTCGAGTCGCACAGGCTGAACGTAGACGGCGCGTCCAGCCGCGCCGTTCTGCAGTTGGCGCCAGTCGCACAGACACTGAGCTTGTTCGGGAAGGTGTACGGGTCGCCAGACGGACGCCAGCGCCATTCTGAGTAGTACACGCCATCGATCATGTCGTCCGTGGCCGCCGTCCCCGGTACGCCAGCAGAGATCGATTCGCCGGTGAGCGGCGTGCGGATGGCGATCCGGAACGTCGGGAACTCCCCGCCCGTGCCGGCGACCTGGCGGCGGTGCAGGATCGGGAGGTCGAAACTCGGAAGACCGCTTCCGGTCTCGAGCGCCGCGGCTTGCCCGACGACATGATCGATCCACGGCCGAAATGAGCTCGAGTACAGCGAATCGATCTGCGCGCCGTCGACGTTCTCGACCTCCTGACCGCACTCGGTATGGGTCAGCTCGGCGGACACCGTCACGAAGCGCGGGGCACCGGCGAGCGATCCGTAGTGGGACTCGTTCCCGCTGTCACCGGCGACCTCGTACAGCGCCCGGAAGGTCTGTTGGGTGACGTACGGGCTGCTGGTCTCCTCGTCGCGCATGCGAGGCGAGCGCTCCGTTCCTGCGAGCAAGTGGAACACGCCGAGATCCGGCGCGGTGCAGTTGCGCAGCGTCGTGCACGGCGAGAACCCCGAACTGAAGCCCTCGGCGGCGAGGAGGTGGTTGCCGAATGAGTGGAGATTGAGCGCAGCGACCGTTCGATAGTGGTTTGGGTCACCGACCAACGCCGCGATAAGTGCGGTCGTCTCCGCGGCAGATGCGGCCGACGGTCCGCGGTACGTCTCGTTCCCGCAGTTCCCGCTCGCACCGGGCTGGCCCCAGGAGAACGGGAAGTTCCGATTGGGGTCAGTGCCGACGTGAGTGGCGCTGCAGGGCTCGCGGTTCGGGCGCCACGTCCGCTCCGTCGAATGCGACCACGCGTAGCCATCAGGGTTCGCGACGGGGACGATGAGCAGCGCCGTGTTCGCCAGCAGTGCGGCGACGGTGGGGTCTCCGCTCTGGAGACGAGAGGCATAGTCGCGCAGCAGCCGCATCGACATCTCCGTCGTGATCCACTCGCGCGCATGCTGCGCAGCGTAGACCACGACCTGACGAACCGGCGCCCCGCTCGACCACTGCTTCCCGAGCCGCACACCACGGATCGTTCGGCCCTCGTACGTGAGGCCGAGGTCGACCACCTGCGCAACGGCGGAGCCGTAGGTCGCCGGTGCACTACCCAACTCCTGAAAGACTGAGGCGTTGCAGATGATCGACGGCTCGGTGGTGCTCGTCGTGAGGTCGTAAGGACAGAACTCGTTGGCGGCGGGAGTGGCGGTGCACGGATCCCCGTCGATCGCGGTGGGCTGGACGTCTCCACCCTCGACCAGCGTGGAATCGGTCGACCCGCTCTCGCTGAGCACGCCCACCCGGATGGGGCGCCACTCGATCCCCTCTCGGACGGAGAGATCGTCGAGGTAGGACGGCGGCAGGAACACGAGCCACCAGCCGGCCTCGCCTACCTCCGCGACCGTGAGTTGCCTGATCGCTCCACCGCATTGCTCGAGCAGCACGCTGTGCTCTCCGTCTGGAACACGGACCATCGCGTGCGCCGATACTTCGGGACCGACAAGCTCCTCGCGCGCCGCGTGGGTCTCGGCGTCGGGCGAGGGCGATTGATCCGGGATCGTGCAGGATGCCGCGAACATCGCGGCAAAACCCGCGGCGCTTCGAACTGTGATTCTCATCATGCGCCCGAGCGTACAGCGCGTCCGAGGCTTGACACAATGGCGGGTCGCCGCGAGGCGGAGAGGCGCGCGGGGTGCCGCCGGCCTCGCAGTCGGATGCGCTGGGGCAAGTTCATCGGCCGGGGCGATGCCGACGACAAGGCGCTGCGCTCGGGGCGGCCGCGGCCGGTGGCCGCCCCGAGCGGTCGCCGCGGGCCTGGAGTTGAGAGAGGGTGACGCGGGGTCGAATGCGACGCCGTCGAAGCTGTCGGCCATCGCGACAGGATCTCGCTGCGCTCGCGACGCACTCGTAGGAGGGCCGCACGACGCTGCACCTCGCCGCTGTGCGAGCGTAGAGCGCGTTCGGCGCGCCCGATCGAGGTCGCGTTCGTCGCGGGCCCCGAGCGGGGTCAGCGCGCCGGAGCTCAGCACCTCGAGATGCGTGCTCCTGCGGGCGGTACTCACGCACTTCGAGTCCGTAGCGTTCCGCGCTCATCACCAGGTCGCTGAGCGCCCATCTCGGGGGCGCGCATCGCTTCAGGGCGCGTGCGTGGTCGGGGGCGGGGCGTCCGGCGGGCGATTGCTGGCCCAGGCCCAGCTGAGGCCGGCGAAGGCGAAGAACACTGCGCCGGCGACGACCGAGAGGTCGCCGCGGCCGAGCCACGCGTCGACGATGCCGCCGACCGCGCAGATCGAGGCCGCGAGGAGGACGCGGTAGTTCGACACGACCGCCAGCATCGCGAGCGCGAGCGCGTAGGCGATCAGCTCGAGCCGGAAGCCGAGCCGGAGCGGTACGTCGGACAGGACCACGATCGAGCGCAGCGCGCCGATGCCGGCGCAGGCCGCGATGGTCCCGATCAGGATCTGACGGTTGACGCGGCTGCCGGCGAGGTAGCGCCGGAGCAGGTAGAAACACACCGCGGTGCCGGCGAACAACGGCACCAGCCAGCCGAGGTAGCTGCCCGGCGTCAGCGGCGCCCAGCCGTGCGCGTCGCCGTGATCCAACAAGAGCAGCGACCCGCTCGCGCTGACGCCGAACAGCACTCCGACGGCCGCCCGCGCCGAGGCGCCCATCGTGCGATCGGTCTGTCGCGCGGTGTGTCGCAGGCGCTGCATCTCGAGCCGCTCGGCCTCGGCAGCGCCAGCGAGCGCCCGCGCGTCGCGTACCAGGTCGGCAGGAGGATCCTCGATGGCCTCGAGGTACGACTCGACCGCGGCGAGGTTGCGCTGCGCGATCTCGAACCGAACGAACGTCACCAGCGCATCGCGGATCCCGGCGCGCGCGATCGGGTTCTCGGGCCACCCCTCGAGCGCCTGCTCGAGACCGAAGCGAGCCGCGCCGAAGAGATCGCGGATCTCGCGCTGCCGCTCGACCGCGTCGTGAGCGTCGGCGACCAGCGCCTGCATCTGCACGACGCGACGCCGCGCCTCCTCCGCGAGGATGCTCGAGCTGCGATGCCGCAGGAATCCGTGGATCGCGCTGCGGAACGCGTCGGCGCTGGGGAACCGCTGGGCGGGCTCGCGCGCGGTGGCGCGGTTCGCGATCGACGCGAGCTCGGCGGGCACATCGGACGGATACTCGGCCGGCGCGCAGATCGCGATCTGACCGATCACCTCCATCAGTCGCTCGCCTCGATGACGCGGCTCGCGCGTCAGGACCTCGTGCAAGGTCGCGCCGAGCAGGAACACGTCGGTGAACGGACCGAGATCACGCCCGCTCCCCGTCGTCATCTCGGGCGCCATGTACGAAGGCGTGCCCGCGATCCCGACGACGTCGTCGACCGTCGGCAGCCGACCGCGATCGTCGTCGCGCATGCTGACGGCGATTCCCCAGTCGAGCAGGTACACCTCCCCGAGCTCGCCGATCATCACGTTCTCGGGCTTGAGGTCGCGATGCAGGATGCCGCGCCGGTGCGCGAACTCGACGGCGCCCGCGACCTGCACCAGCACGTCGAGATGGAACGCCAGCGGATCGTCTGCGGCGTCGCGCGCCAGCGGGGCGTCACCGTGCAGCAGGGCGTGCCAGCTCACGCCCTCGATCCGCTTCATCACGATGATCGGCGCGCCGCTCTCGTCCTCGTCGATCGTGTAGACGGGGATGATGTTCGGGTGCTGGAGCGCTGCCGTGACCAGCGCCTCCGACAGCAGCGACTGGCGCCCGCGCGCGCTGCTCGAGTCGCGGACGGTCTTGACCGCGACCTCGCGGTGGAGGCCCCGCTGGACCGCGAGACGGACGACTCCCATCCCGCCCTGGCCGATCGTCCGGATGATCTCGACCGGCGCGGAGCGGAGATCGGACGGGAGCGCCGCCGGGACCGGAATCGCCTCCGAGCGCAGGCTCGCGCCCGCCGGCAGGTCGAGCGTCTGCGCGTCGACGCCGAGCGAAGTCCAGCGTGCGAGCAGGTCCGCGCGCTCGCGCGCCGTGCGCTGGACCTCCGGGTCGCTCCCCATCCGAACGCGACGGTATCACGCGTCGGCGCCCGCCCCGACGAGGACCTACGGCAGGATGACGCCGCCCGGGGCGATGCCGACGACGAGGGTGCCGCGCTCGGGGGGGCGGCCGCCGCGGGCGGCCTGCAGGTAGAGGAGGGTGACGCGGGGGTCGAGCTGGCGCGGCGCGGGCCAGCGCAGCGCGTCGTCGTCGACGACCGGGATCGGGTGCTCCTCGAACTCGACGCCGTCGAAGCTGCCGGCCATCGCGATCAGGATCTGACCGCTCTCACGCCGCGACTCGTAGTAGAGCCGCACGATGCTGCGCCCCGCCTCGGTGCGCGCGGCGAGCGCGCCCGGGCCGCCGACCGAGACCTCGACCGAGTCGCGCTCGTCCCGCGCCGCGAGCGCGGTCAGCGCGATCGCGCCGAGCTCGGTGAATTCGATGCCGTCGCTCGACCCCGCGACCGCGATGCCGCCGTCGCGCTCGAAGTACATCAGGAACGCGTGCTCGCTCTCGGTGCCGCGCGCGTCGATCACGCTCGGCCGCCGCACGTCGCCTGCGAGGATCGGCCTCGAGCCGAGGCGCGTGAACGCGCCGCCGATCGTCGCCGCTTCTGCGACGCCGATGCCGCCCTCGGCCGCGTAGTACAGGCGCGTGCGACCGTCCTCGAGCACGACCGCCCAGGGGTCGTGCACGAAGCCGCCCTCCCACGCCTCGCTCGCGGCCAGCACCTGCTCGCCCGCGTCGAACCCGATGCCCTCCGCGCGCGGCGCGCTGCGGTAGATGCGCCGCGGCTCGAAGAGCGACCAGTCGATCTCGAGCGGGCCGCTCGGTCCGGCATCGATCGGACCGGCATCGCCGACACCGGCATCGCCGATACCCGCATCGCTGAGTCCGCCATCGTCGACGGCGCCGTCCAGGCCGGCATCGGCGGGCCCACCGTCGGGCTCTTCGACCGGCAGCAGCGGCGCGCCGCCGTAGAAGAGATGCCTGTCGGCGACCATCCCGCTCCCCACGCCGCGATCGCGATCGAAGAGCGTCGCGCCGGTGGGGGAGGGCGGGACGTCGACCTCGTCCGCAGTCAGCAGCCGGAAGGGTCCGGTGCCTCCGTGCGGCAGGCCCTCGGGCTGCCCGGGGGCGCCGCCGAGCGTGCTGCACGCGGCGCCGAGGGCCGCGACCACCAGGACCAGAGCGAAGCGCGCGCGCCTCATCGGAACGCGATCTCCATCGAGAGCCCGCCCTGGAAGAAGTGACCGCCGGCGCGCCAGTCGCCGACCGGGTCGACGGGGCTCGCCTTCCGCGTCGTGCGCTCCGGCAGGATCGACCACTGCAAATGCAGGTCGAACGAGAGCCAGCCGTCGATCAGAGGCCGCAGCTCGGTCAGCCGCAGACCTCCGCCGAGCGACAGCGCGATGCGATCGGTGTCGATCAGGTTCGAGACGCCCTGCTGCTCCGGCACCGGGCTCGACTCGTAGAACGCGCCGCCTCGGATCGTCACGTCGAGCCCGCGCTCGCTGAGCGCGAGTCCCTCGACGCCGAGCCGCGGCACGAAGCGATCCTCGAAGTTCGCCGCCACCGGCTCCGAGCCCGAGATCATGTCCGGCACGCGGATGCGATCCGCCAGCTCGGGCGGGACGCGGATCGCGAGCAGGATGTCGGCGGTGCCGATCGGGCTGATGTATGCCGACCAGTTCACCCACGTGAGCTCCGCCGAGATCCGCAGCTCCGGGATCGGCTGCCAGCTCGCCGCCACCGAGAGCTGCTGCGGGACGAACGCGTTGACCGACTGGCTGACGAGGTTGAAGTAGCCGGGGATCGCGATGTCGCCGACCAGGAGCCGCGTGCTGCTCGTCTCGCCCGGCGAGCCGACCTCGGCCCGCAGATCGTTCGAGAGCGCGAACTGCCCGCGGTACACGATGCCGAACGAGAGCGCGTCCATCGGCACGATCTGGATGCCGACCTGGGGGTAGCGGATCGTCGTCAGGTCCGCTTGCACCTCGTGCTCGGCGCGCGTGCCCACGTCGGGGCGCAGCACGTCGATGTCTCCGCGGATCGCGAGCTCGTTCTTCGCGTACGAGAGGAACGCGATGCCGCCGCCGATCATCAGCCAGTCGAAGGGGCGCACCGCGATGTGCGTCGCGAGGTAGGTGCGCTGCGGGCGGTTGTCGTAGAACTCCCAGCGCGGGCGGGTGCGCGGCAGCGATCGCGTGCGCGACACCCGCTCGTCGGGCAGGTGCACGCTGAGGCCGAACGCGAACCGGAACCCGTCGATGTTCCCCGGCACGACCAGGCCCATCACCATCCCGCTGACGGGATCGATGTTGCTGTCGAGGTCGTCGATCTGCAGCTCGGACTGCACGCCGAACCAGCCGAGCCCGATGCGGATCTCCTGACCTCGGATCAGCCCGGCCGGGTTGTAGTAGTTCGCGCTGAAGTCGGACACGTCCGCGGTGACGGCGCCGCCCATCGCGATCGAGCGCGAGCCCAGCCCGTACGTGTCCATCGGCTGCGCGGACGCGCGCGAGGAGAGCCCGCCGGAGGCGAGCCCGCCGGAGGAGAGCGCGGCGGCGATCGCCGCGATCAGAATTCGAGTGCGAAGACCCATCCACCCACCACGATCGCACCGCCGGTGCGCATCCAGCCCTCGGGATCCCCGGGCGACGAGCCCGAGCGAGCCACCTCGTGCATGCGATCGACCAGGAAGTGCGCCTGCCCGTACAGGTCGATCCGGATGCGCTCGGTCGCCGAGATGTCGTAGACGAAGCCGAGGCCCGCCGTCAGCACGTGTCGATCGTTGTCGAGGAAGCGCAGCGGAATCGGGCTCGCGACCGGCGAGCCATCAGGATTCCGCTGCGGCGCCATGCGCGCCGGCGGGCTCGGGCTGAGCTCCATCGCGTACCCGCCGCGCAGGTGCAGCGCGACGCGCCGATCGCGGATCGTGCCCTCGACCGCGACCCGCGGCGAGACCGTGTCGGAGAAGCCCGGCGCCGGTGCCTGGAGCGACGACAAGCTCGTGGGCTGCTGCGGCCCCGGATAGAAGCTCCACATCCGCCACGTCAGGTTCGCGATCAGGCGCACGTTCGGATCGACGAGGTACGAGACCTCGCCCGCGAGCTGCGCCGGCGCGTACTGCACGATCCCGCCGACCGTCAGCACCGGCAGCGTCACCGGCAGATCCGCGGTGCGGATCTCGAGGTCCATCGTCGAGCGCACCTCGTGCCGGTAGACGATGCCGACCGACCAGCCCTCGCGATCGTACGAGACGCCGGCGATCGGCGAGAACGTCGCGAGCAGCTGCGTCTCGACCGTCGAGGAGAACGTATTGGTCTCGTCGAGCCGCACGTCGAGCTCGCCTATCACGTCCGCCATCGCCGCCACGCCGAGGCCGATCCGCAGCCCCTCGAGATCGGTCGAGTGGAAGTCGAAGCCGAGACCGACCTGGATGCCGAGCGACTGTCCGCGCGAGAGCACCGGCCACTGCGGCACGTCGGGGAATTGCACCGACCCGCGCAGCAGCACCTGCTGCGGCGTGTAGACGCCGACCCCGAAGACCAGGCGGTTCTCGAGGATGTCGCCGAAGGGCAGCGGCAGCGTCGCGCCGATCGTCATGCCGCGCGCGGAGTCCATCGGGAACCGATCGCCGTCGATGTTCAGCTCGAAGGCGGCGGCGCCGAGGCCGATGTGGATGCCCTGGTACCGCGCGCGCGCCAGCCCGGCGGGGTTCGCGAACGTCGCCTCGTAGTCGTCGGCGTAGGAGACGCCGGTCATCCCGAGGCCCTGCGTGCGGGCGCCGAGCCCGAACAGATCCTGTGGCGTCGCCCGCGCCGCGCTTGGAGCGGCGAGCACGAGCAAGGCAACCACGACCATCGCCGACCGGCGCATCGGCGGGAGACTACACGAAACGAATTTCGAGTGGGGGAGCCGCCGGCGAGGACGTGGCGATTCCCCTCGTAGGATTCCGGGGTCGTCGATCTTTCCCGTGGCAGCGAACCGGTCCATGATGGGCCCGCCGTGCGGAATCTCGTCGTCGTCGCCGTCGCCGTCGCCGCCGTCGCCGCGCTGTCGAGCGCCGCGCCTGCGGTCGCGCAGCCGCACCCGCAGGACGTGCAGGCGGCGGCCGCGGCCTTCGGAGAGGGCCAGCG
>JALYRN010000118.1 GCA_030855295.1 Myxococcota bacterium
GGTGTCGGACGAGGGCTGGGAGCTCGCGAGGCTGCGCGCGGGGCGACCCGCGCTCTTCGCGGACTTCGGCGAGGCGACGTATCCGCAGGAGGCGGGCCTCGAGCGCGCCGCGGTGTCGTTCCAGAAGGGCTGCTATCTCGGGCAGGAGGTCGTCTGCATGCTCGAGAACCGCGGTCAGCTCAACCGCCGGCTGGTCTCGATCGAGAGCGACGGCGAGCTCGCGCGCGGCACGACGATCACCGACGCCGAGGGCAAGAAGCTCGGCGAGGTGACCAGCGCGATGCGCGATCCCGAGTCGTCACGGGTGCTCGCGCTCGGGTTCGTGAAGCGCACGCACGCGACCGAGGGGCACGAGCTCGCGAGCGACGCGGGCGCGCTGAGGATCACGCGCGTCGTCGAGCTTTGATGAGCGTTCGTTGCTGAGGAAGGCATGAATGCAGGAGGAGAAGGACCTCGCCCTTCCTGCATTCCTGCCTTCCTCAGCGATCACTCCGGTCCGACGACCCGCTGCACGATCAGCTCGAGCTGCTCGCTCTCGCTCTGTCCTCGGTTGCTCGGCGTCACCTTCCAGCCGCCGTCGGCGAGCAGGGCCTCGATCACGGCGCGGGCGATCTTCGGGCGCACGACGCGGTCGAAGCGCGCGTGCCACTCGTAGCCGTCCTCTTCGCCCTCGTAGTCGTCGGGGAACTCGGCGAGCAGGCGCAGCTGGACGGTGTACGTGCGCTCTTCGCGATAGTCGGTGGTGCGGTCGTCGGACATGCCGCGCTGTAGCGCAGCAACGTCGGTCGCGTCAGAGGCGAGCACTCCTGCCGACGTCAGTCCGCGGCCGCAACGTCGTCGAGCACGGGCCGCACGCCGGGGCGCACGCGGAAGCGGTGGCCCGCGCTGACGCGGAAGCTCTCGGTCGTGAGCGCGGCGTCGGGCCATCGCACCGTGACGTCGGCCTCGCACGCGGCGCCGAGACCGAACGTGAGCACGAGGTCGCCCTGATCGCCGTAGTGCCCGTGGCCACCCTGCACCTCGCGCGTCTGCGTGACGCCGCCGGCGGTGACGCTCACGCGCGCGCCGATCGCCGCGCCGTTGACGCTGCTGCCGCCCGCTCCCTCGAGCCGGAGCTGCGCCCAGTTGCCGCCGTCGCCGGCGACGTTCTCGAAGAAGCGGGGCTGGGCGGTCGGATAGCAGTCGGTGGCGGGCGGTCCGCATCGCGCGCGCGAGTGACCGACGATCACGTCGAGGTCGCCGTCGCGATCGAAGTCGGCCGCGACGACGCCCTGCGCGCGGTGGTGATCGATGCCCTCGGTGATCGGCACCTCGCGGAACGAGAGCGCGCTCTCCTGGTGATACAGCAAGCCGTAGTTGCCCTCGTACTCGCTGCCGCCGAGCCACACGTCGGCCCAGCCGTCGAGATCGAAGTCGAAGATCGCGGCGGTGATCAGCCCCTCGTCCCACACCGTGGGGTCCGCGTGCGGAACCACCAGCCCGACGGCCTCGCGGCCCGGCCGAGTGAAGCGCACGTCGCTGCCGCCCTCATTGACCAGTAGCTCGGCACCATCGGATCCGGGGCCGGCCCACCAGTGGCGGATCTCGGTCGTCAGCAGGTCGACGTCTCCGTCGTTGTCGACGTCGCTGCAGATCGTCGAGCCGCTGTTGCCGCCGAGGCGGAACGCGTTGCGATCGTTGTCGTGGCTCCAGTTCGGCGAGCACATCGCCAGCACCGGCGCAGGCACGCCGGCGCAGCCCTCCGCCATCGGGTTGTCGCGGCAGTAGCAGCGCGCGAACTGGTTGTCCTGCCACGTCTGGTCGTCGTCGAACGCGTAGCCCGACGCGATCGACTCGTTCGCGTACACGACCGCGTCGCCGTCGCGGCGCGCTTGCCAGAGGTGGTTGGGCGCGCGGCCGTACGACGCGACGAGGAGCTCGGACAGGCCATCGCCGTTCAGATCGCACGCGGCGCTCGACCACGCGCGGCTGTGCGCGCGCGCCTCGTTCAGATCGGCGAGGAGCCGCCAGCCCTCGGTCTCGAGGCCCGCCTCGATCGTGACGTCGTCGAAGCGGCCGGTGCCGTCGTTGCGCCAGAGCCGATCCTGCTGGAACACGACCGCGCCCGAGCTCGACGTGTAGTTGTGCTGGCCGACCCAGAGGTCGAGATCGCCGTCGAGGTCGTAGTCGACGAAGCTCGCGGCGGCGGGCGAGTCGATGAGCTCGACGGAGCGGATCGCGCTGTCGGGGCCGACCACGAAGTGGCCGGGCTCGTCCTGCAGCATGATCTCGCTGGTCTCGCCGCGGTTCGCGCCGTCGAGATCGACGGTGTTCACGCCGAGGTACGCGTCGAGATCCCCGTCGCCGTCGACGTCACCCCACGCCACCACCTCGACCGGGCGGCCGCCGCTCGCGCCGCCGCGCGGCGTCAGCAGGCCCGACGCCTCGGTGACGTCCTCGAAGCGGCCCTCGCCGGTGTTGCGCAGGAGCCAGGTCTTGCGCGCGCCGCCGGTCGTGAATTCCTCCCAGCCCGCGGGGATGCCGCGCACGAGGAGATCGGTCCACCCGTCTCCGTCGTAGTCGACCGCCTCGATGCGCGAGCCGAGCGCGCCCTCGATCCCCCAGCTCGTCGACTCCGCGAACGCCTGCGTGCCCGGCTCCCATCGCGTGCCCGCGCTGCACACCGGCGGCGGCACGTCGCTGCAGGTGCCCGCGCTCGCGTCGCAGTACTCGCCCTCACCGCACACGGCGCCGGCCAGCGAGCCGCAGTGGCACATGCCGTCGTCGGGCGAGCACACCGCGCCGGCGATCGCGCACTCGGTGGTCGCGCAGCGATCCTCGGAGCAGGCGACGGCGAGGAGAACCGAAGAGAGAAGCAGCGCAGTGCGGACGAGCGAAGAGCGAGGAAGCGACATCGCGACCATCGTCGCAGAGGGGGCCGCCTCCGCGCCAGTGTCGGCGCGCGACCCGGCGGTGTCGCTGCGTGGACGGGCGCGCGCGCGCCGTGCGACGCTGCGCGCGCGATGGCTGACGAGATCGACCCCAAGCGCGGCGAGACACCGGGCGCGGCCCTCGAGCGACCGATCAAGGCGGATCCTCCCGAGATCACCTCGGTCACGAAGCACGCGATCACGCTGACGAGCCCGGAGCACGAGGCGCGGCGGCTCGCGTACACCGCGACCACCGGCACCATCCTGCTGCGCGGCGCGAAGGACGAGGCGCGCGCGAGCATCTTCTACATCGCGTATACGCTCGACGGCGCGACGCCCGAAGAGCGGCCGGTCACGTTCTGCTTCAACGGCGGGCCGGGCTCGTCCTCGGTGTGGCTGCACCTCGGGGCCTTCGGCCCGAAGCGCGCGGCCTTCCCCGATCCGCAGCACCCGCCGCCGGCGCCCTATCGCCTCGAGGACAACGACGCGACGCTGCTCGACCTGACCGATCTCGTGTTCATCGATCCGGTCGGCACCGGCTTCTCGAAGCCCGAGGGCGAGGCGAAGCCGGAGGAGTTCTTCGGGCCGACGCCCGACGTCGAGTCGGTCAGCGAGTTTGTGCGCGCGTGGGTCACGCGCAACCGTCGATGGAACTCGCCGAAGGTGCTCGCGGGCGAGAGCTACGGCGGCACGCGCGTCGCCGCGATGACGCCCTATCTGCAGGAACGCGGCATGTTCCTCAACGGCGTGATCCTCGTCTCGCCGGCGCTCGATCTGCAGGCGCTCGAGTTCGGTCCCGAGAACGATCTGCCGAGCGTGCTCTATCTGCCGAGCTACGCGCTGACGGCGCTCTATCACGGCGCACTGCCCGACGTGCCGGTCGATCGCGAGGCGTGGATCCGCGAGGTGCGCGACTTCGCCATCCGCGAGTACGCGCCGGCGCTGCTGCTCGGCGCGCGGCTCCCCGCGGAGGAGCGCGAACGGATCGCGCGGACGCTCTCGCGCTACACCGGCCTCTCCACCGCGTGGATCGAGCGCAACGATCTGCGCATCGAGATCGGCCGCTTCTGCAAGGAGATCGTGCGCGAGCGCGGCTTGATCGTCGGTCGTCTCGACAGCCGCTTCACGGGATGGGACGCGGACCGCGGCACCGAGTCGATCGGGCGCGATCCGAGCTACAGCGCGCCGCACGGGCCGTACGCTGCGCTGATGAACGACTACGTGCGTCGCGAGCTCGGCGTCGAGCAGGAGCGCGCGTACGAGATCATCAGCATGAAGGTGAACGAGAGCTGGAAGTGGGAGGTCCCCAAGGGCAAGAGCGGCGGCTACCTCAACGTCGTCGCCCCGCTGCGCGGCGCGATGCTCGACAACCCGCACCTGCGCGTGTTCTTCGCGAACGGCTACTACGATCTCGCGACGCCGTTCTTCGCGGCCGAGCACGCGGCAAGCCACCTCGGCACCGAGCCGCACGTCCGCGCGAACGTGACCGAGGCGTTCTACGAGGCCGGCCACATGATGTACCTGCACGCGGCGTCGCGCGCGAAGCTCAAGTCCGACCTCGCGCGCTTCTACGCGCAGGCCGCACCCGTCCTCAGCGAACGGGCACGCTGAGCTCGACCTCGACGCCGGCGCCGGCCGCTGCGTTCGGGTAGCGCACCGAGAAGCGGCAGGTCCCCTGGGACATGCCGCGGATGCTGATCATGCCCTGGCGCGGATCGTCCTCGCGCGCGCTCATGATCGGGCTGACCTCGCAGGTCGAGGGCGTCCACGTCGTGATCTCGCGCTCGGGATCGCCCTGGCAGAGACGGCGTCCGTCGTAGGTCGGCGCGACGAACGAGAAGCGCGTCTCGCCGATCCCGACCGCGTTGTCGATCGATCCGCCGAGCAGCTCGGCACCCTCGAGGCGGCCCTCGTCGATCAGCTCGAGCTCGAGGCGCGCGTCGTCGATCGTGCTCGCGATCGTGACGACGCCCTCGAGCTGCGCGGCGTGCAGCGGCAGGAACGCCTGCGAGGTCGAGCTCTCGTCGATCACCAGCCGGCCCGCCGGGGAGAACGAGACGGGGTGCACGCCGTGCCCGATCAGCTCGGTGCCGTCTGCCTGGGACAGCTCGAACGGCAGGCGGATGCGCGAGCCCGTGAGGTACACGCCGGACTCGCCGCCCGCACAGGCGTGCGCGAGCTCGACGCGCTCCGCGGGGCGCGACTCGAGCACGATCGAGTCGGAGACGAGCTCGTCGCGCAGCGTCGCCGTCACGGCGATGCGCGCGGCGCCCGGCGACACGGCGTCGACGATCACGGCGCCGTCCTCGATCCCGCGCACCACGATGGCGTCGGAGTCGCTGGTCGCGCTGTCGATCGGGAGCGGCGTCGCGGTGAGGACGTCTTCGACGCGGAGCTCGATGCGCCCGCCGGTGGCGATCGGACGCGAGAGGTTCGAGACCGCCTCGTCGCTGTCGTACGTGAACGCGAGGCGCTGTGCCTCGCCCGTGGTGCGCACGTCGCAGCTCGTGATCCCGAGCGCGAGCGCGAGCGCCACGGTCGTCCCGGCGATGTGTCGTCCAGCCACGTGGATGCCTCCCGGCGTCCCGTCGCGCGACGTGTGATCGTGCGGCGAGGCGCTCGAGGGCCAGCTGGTTGCACGCGGCGGGCCGCGCGCGACAGCCGCGGCGCTCAGGGGCGGTCGGAGAGGTAGGGATAGCGCCAGTCGTCGGCGGGCACGAACGTCTCCTTGATCGTGCGCGGGCTGATCCAGCGGAGCAGGTTGAACATCGAGCCCGCCTTGTCGTTGGTGCCGCTCGCGCGCGCGCCGCCGAAGGGCTGCTGGCCGACGACGGCGCCGGTCGGCTTGTCGTTGACGTAGAAGTTGCCCGCGGCGTTGCGGAGCGCACGGTCGGCCTCGGCGAGCGCGATCGAGTCGCGCGCGAACACCGCGCCGGTCAGGCCGTAGGGCGAGGTCGAGTCGACCAGGTCGAGGGTCTCGCTCCACTTCGCGTCGTCGTAGACGAAGCAGCTGACGACCGGCCCGAAGATCTCCTCCTGCATCAGGCGGTGCTTCGGATCGTCGACCTCGACCAGCGTCGGCTCGATGAACCAGCCCTCGGCGTCGCTGCCGCCGCCGCCCTGCAGCACCTTCGCGGTCTGCTTCGCGAGGTCCTGGTAGCCGCGGATGCGCGCGAACGCGCGATCGTCGATCACCGCGCCGACGAACACCCCGAAGTCCGACACGTCGCCGACCTTCATCGCGCCGAGATCGGCGACCACCCGATCGCGCACCTCGGGCCAGAGCGAGCGCGGCACGTAGATGCGCGACGCAGCGGAGCACTTCTGCCCCTGGTACTCGTACCCGCCGCGCGAGATCGCGGTCGCGAGCGCCATCGGATCGGCGCTCGCGTGCGCGATCACGAAGTCCTTGCCGCCGGTCTCGCCGACCAGGCGCGGGAAGGTGCGATAGCGATCGAGGTTGTTCGAGACGCCACGCCAGAGGTGCTTGAACGTGGCGGTGGATCCCGTGAAGTGGATGCCCGCGAGGTGCGGGCTCGCGAGCGCGACCTCGCTCTGCGCCGCGCCGTGGCCGGGCAGCATCGAGAGCACGCCCTCGGGCAGCCCCGCCTCGCGCAGCAGCTGCAGCACGTGCCACGCGCCGAGCAGGCTGGTCGTAGCGGGCTTCCACACGCAGACGTTGCCGCCGAGGATCGGCGCGGTCGGAAGGTTCGCCGCGATCGCCAGGAAGTTGAACGGCGTGATCGCGAGCACGAAGCCCTCGAGCGGGCGCGACTCCAGGCGGTTCCACATCCCGCGCGGCGAGATCGGCTGGTGCTGCGCGATCTCCTGGTAGAAGTGAACGTTCCAGCGCCAGAAGTCGGCGAGCTCGGCGACGGCGTCGATCTCCGCCTGGTGCGAGGTCTTGCTCTGCCCGAGCATGCACGCCGCGTTGATCCGCGAGCGCCACGGCCCGGTCAGCAGATCGGCGGCGCGCAGGAAGATCGCGGCGCGCTCCTCGAGCGGCGTCTCGGCCCACGCCGTCGCGACCTTCATCGCGGCATCGATCGCGCTCTGCGTCTCCGCGGCGCCGGCCTGGTGCGCGCGCGCGATCACGTGCCGGTGGCGGTGCGGCATCACCACGTCGATCAGCTCGCCGCTCCGGATCTCGGCCTCGCCTGCGATGACCGGGATCTCGGCGACCTGCCCGGAGTGCACCGCGATCGCCTCCATGAGCTGCGCGCGATCCGGCGTGCCCGCGGCGTACGTCAGGATCGGCTCGTTGTAGGGCGCGGGCAGGCTCGACATGCATTCCTCCAGAGACCAGGGATCGTGTGCGTAACCGAATTGGTCGCTCGCTCGTACTGATGTCTATGAGACGCCGCACGATGATCCAGATCCTGCTCGCGAGCCCGATCGGTCTCGCGTGCTCGACGACGACCAACGCGCAGTCCACGGCGGTCGGCCCCTGGCCCGGTCCCGCGCAGCCGGTGTCGTACGTCGGCGAGGCGCCCCCCTCGATCGCGGATCGCCTGGCGCTGAGCGACGTCGAGTGGCGGCGCCGCCTGACGCGCGCGCAGTACGAGGTGCTGCGGCGACAGGGCACCGAGCCCGCGTTCACCGGCGCGCTCTGGAACGACCACCGCAGCGGCACGTACCACTGCGCAGGCTGCGGCAACCCGCTGTTCCACTCGCGCGACAAGTTCGAGTCGGGCACGGGATGGCCGAGCTTCACCCGCCCGATCGAGGAGGGACGCATCGAGCAGCAGCGCGACTCGTCGCTCGGCATGCTGCGCGACGAGGTGCACTGCGCGCGCTGCGGCGGTCACCAGGGCCACGTCTTCGACGACGGCCCGCGGCCCACCGGGCTGCGCTACTGCATCAACAGCGTCAGCCTCGAGCTCCGGCCAGAGCAGCGCTGATCAAGTGCGGGAGGCGGTCGCGATCGCGGAGAGGATCCCGAACAGCGACGTGATCTCGGTCCCCGCCGCGCCCGCCTCGCGCGCCAGCGAGCCGAGCGTGGCGCCATGCGTGTGGCCGTAGAGGCCGGTGAGGTGACGGCGCGCGCGCACGTGAGCGGGCATAGCCTCGAGCAGCGCGGCGCTCTCTTCGTGCGGGATGACGTCGTCGTCTCGGCCGTGCACGAGGTGCACGTCGCAGCGCAGATCACGGAGGTGCGGGCGCGGGTCGATCCAGTCGAACGCGGTGCCCGCTCGCTCGAGCGCTGCGAGCGCGACCGCTTCGGTGCCGGGCGCGGCGCGACAGCCGATCAGGAAGAGCGGTCGCAGGTGCTCGGGCAGCTCGTGCGCGAGGCTGCGTGCGACGCCCGCGTAGACCTCCTCGCGCTTGCTCTCCTCCTTGCCCCAGGTGCGCTCGCACTGCTGGCGCCAGCTCGCGCAGAGCACCTCGCGGTCCTCGGGCGCGACGTCCAAGTGCGCGATGAGATTCAGGAATACGACGGGCGCGTTCAGCGGATCGTTCGTGCGCGCACCATCGCCCGCGAGCGCGAACCCGATCGTGCGGCGGAAGTCGGCGAACCCACCGAACACGATCAGCGAGCCGATCGCGTCGCCGCGCAGCGCCGCGAGCCGCAGGGCGGGAAGCGAGCCGAACGAGATGCTGAACACGCCCGGTCGACCGGGCGGTCGATCCGGCTGCGCGAGCAGCGCGTCGAGCGCGCGATCGGAGTCGCCCACCAGATCGCGCCCCACGATCAGCCGCTGGAAGTCGGGCAGGAACGGCGCGAGCACCATCAGCCCCGAGCGCGCGAGCACGCGCCCGAAGCGATCGAGCCGCGGATCGGCGGGCCCGGCGAAGTGCAGCCCCGGGATCAGCAGGAGCGATCCAGTGGGCGGCTCGTCCTCGCGCCGCCACACCCACGCGCGGAACGGACGCGAGGCCCCGCGCACCTCGACCTCGCGCCGCGCGATCGCGCCCGGCGCCAGCGCACCATCGGTCCAGGGCCCGAGCCAGCGCAGCAGCCGCGCTCCGCGTAGCAGGCTCATCGTGTGGCGATCCTAGCTCCGGCGGCGAGCGCCGGACATCAATACAGCGGCGACGACTCTCCGCACTCGCTGCCCCAGTCGCCGTAGTAGATCGGGTTGGTCACGACCTCGGTGTCGTCGATCGGACCGACGACGTCGCGGACGAGCACGAAGCGCACGAAGCGCCGATCGCTGGCGTCGTACGGGAGCGTCAGCTCGATCGCGAAGGGGTCGGACGGATCGATCTCGTAGGCCGCGTTCGGCGCGAACCCGGTCGCGTAGTCCACCTCGACCAGCAGCGACGGCGCCGAGTCGCTCGTCTGATCCCAGAGCTCGAGGTTGTAGTGGCTGCTCCCGGTCGCGGTCGACGGAGCGGTGATGCGCACGCGCACCCGCATCTCGGCGCTCGAGATCGATCCCGGCAGCACGCAGTCGCCGGCGCGCGCGTCGTGGAAGCGGCCGTCGCCGTCGGTGTCGGCGCCGACGAACACGCGCGCGGAGGCGACGTCCTCGACCACCATCACGTGACCGCGCCGCACCGCATCGATGACGATCGCGGTGCGCCGATCGATCGTCTGCGCCGGCGCGCTGAGCGCCTCCGCGACGTCGGCGTCGGGCAGGCCGGGATCGATCCGGATCATGTTGACCGCGATGCCGAACGTCGGCGCCTCGAGGCCCGGGATGTCGCCGCCGCCGTGGTGGTGGTCGGCGCCCGCGGTGCCGGTCAGTCGGTCGCCCGCGATCAACCGCCGCTGCCAGAACCGGCGCGCCTCCGCGCTCGAGTGCGCGCTGACCGAGCCGCCGTTGCGATCGTCCAGCGGGTTGGGCGGGATGCCGACCTCGACTCCGTCGGCGCCCATCGAGTCCTCGGGGAAGGAGTGGATCGAGAGCTCGGGGTGGTTGATCATCACGATGCCGCCGGCCGCGTGCACGCTCGTGATCGCGTTGCGGTAGTCCTCGAAGCTCGAGACCGGCGTCTGGTTGCCGGCGCCGAACACCCAGCCGTTCGTGATCGCCGCCAGGTTGTCGTCGACGACCTGGGTAGGGAAGAGCAGCGTCATGTGCCCGTCCATGCTGCTCCACTCGGTGCCGCGCAGCGGGGTCGCGAAGCGCGTGCGCTCGAAGTTGGCCAGCGGCGCGAACGCCGGATCGAACCACGCGTCGATGTTGTTGTGATCGGTGATGATCATGTCGGAGGCGTCGTGCGCGAGCGCGTCCTGGAGGAACCCGCTGATGCCTGCGCTCGCGTAGCAAGCCGACTCCGCGCCGGTGCCGGGATCGAGCGGCGCGTTCGCGCACGCGTGGTAGCCGGTGGTGTGCAGGTGGCTCTGCATGAACACCCAGACCTCCTGGCCGTCGTCGCCGAGCTCGGTCGCGGGCTCGCGCTCGGCGGGCGGACCGCCGTCGACGGGCACGTTCGCGTCGACCTCGATCGTGCCGGCGTCCTCCTCGGTGGCCACGCCGCTTCCGCAGTGCGCCAGACACGCCGTCAGCGCCGCGAGGCCGACGACGCGAGCGACGAGCGTCGGAGCGCGCATCATTCGTCACCCCAGACGAACGAGTGCGCAGGCAGGCACATCGCCTCGCCGCCCTGCTGCGCGACGCGCACGAGCACCTGGCCGCTGTCGTCGGTCCCCGAGCAGCTCGGCGAGAGCTTGACCGCGAGCACCGCGTCGGTGCCGGTGATGCAGCAGCCGTGGATCTCGGCCGTCAGCTCGTGCGCCGTCCCGAGCTCGCATCCCACCGACTCGGACGTCGAGTCGCACGCGTAGTACGCGCAGAGCTCCATGCGACGGCCGCCCGCGAGCCCGCGCAGCTCGGCGCGCGGCTGCACGTTCGCCGCGATTACGTCCTCGACGTGCCAGGTGTACCAGTCGAGGTCGGTGATCGGCGAGATCGTCCCGCTCTCGGTGCCCGCCGGGAACGACGCGCGATCGTTGATCATCCCGAGGTCGGTCGCGCCCTCCCTGGTGTCGTCGCTCCCGTCGTCGGCGCAGCCGGGGCCTGCGTCGTCCGGCCTCGGGCCGGAGTCGCCGGTGCCCGCATCGTCGCCGAGCGCTCCCGCGTCGTCCCCGCCACCTCCGCCGTCCGTCGTCGCGCCCGCGTCGTCGGCGGGTCCGGCGTCCTCGCCGCACGCCGTCGCGAGAAGTCCGACCACCAGGAAGAACGTCGTGCCCAAGCTCCGCATCGGCCGAGGATACCCCAGCCGGCCGAGGTCCATCCCTCGCGCGTCGTCCGTCGCCGCTCGTCAGGCCGCGAGCGCCGGCACCGGGAGCGGCCAGCGCATGCGGCGCAGGATCGGTGCCGCCTCGACGATCGCGGCGTGGAGCTCGTCGATGGTCGCGCGCTTGCGCGGATCCTGCCGCAGCGCGTGCCGCAGCGCCTCCGCGAGCGGCGCGAGATCGTGCTCGACGATCGCCAGCGCGTCGATCGCGGCCAGGTCACCGTCGTGCTGGAGGTGCGCCGTGATGATCGCGAGGTCGCTGTCCTCCATGAAGAGCGTCTGCCCCGTGAGCACCTCGTACACGAGGCAGGCGAGCGCGTACACGTCGACCGGCATCGGCCTGGGCGCGTGCCCCTTCGGCAGCAGGCCCCACACCTCGGGCGCGCCGTAGCTCGAGGTCGCGCAGCCCGGACGCACGGTGCGGCCGGCGAGCCCGAAGTCGACGAGGACCGGCATCTCGAGCGCGGGGCCGGCTCCGTCCGGGTCGCGCAGGATCACGTTCGACGGCTTCACGTCGAGGTGGCCGACACCGACCTCGTGCATCGCGCGCAGGCCGCATGCGATTCCGTCGAGCACGCGGATCGCGCGCTCCATGTCGAGCGCGCCGGTCTCGATCATCCGCTCGAGCGTCGGGCCCTCGACCAGCTCCATCACCAGGATCGGCTTGGGCCGCGCGCCGGCGTCGAACGTCACGAGCTTCGCGAGGTTCGCGTGCGGCGGCACCGCGAGCAGCGCGCCCGCCTCCTCGCGGAAGAGCTGCAAGAACTCCTCTTCGGACAGGGTGCGCGCCGCGCTTCCGGCGTACTCCGGCACCTTGAGCGCGAGCTTCGCGGCGTGCTCGTTGCTGCGCTCCTCCGCGCGCCGCGCGACGAAGACGGAGCCGACCGCGCCCGAGCCGAGGGCGCGCAGCACGTAGAATCCGCCGATCGTCCGGCTCGGCGGCAGCCACGGCGGAAGGGCCGC
>JALYRN010000119.1 GCA_030855295.1 Myxococcota bacterium
GTTGAGCACCTCGCGCTCGACGCCGCGCACGAACACCTCGTCGCGCCCGGACTCTCCCGCGCGCGATCGCTCGGCGTCGGCGGACGACTCGCCCGCGAGCGCCGCGTCGAGCGCGATCTCCCAGCGCCCGCGGCTCGGCACGTTCACGACGCCGCCGGCGCGGCCGACGTACATCTCGCTCGAGCCGCCGCCGTCGAGGTTGATCGCGTCGTGCGCGCCGAGCTCGGCGAGGAGACGCGCGAGCTCGTAGAGCGTCATGCCGCGGCTGGTGCGGCGGCGGCCGTCGACCACGACGACGATCGCGGTGTGGCGATCCTCGCTGAGGCCGATCGCGGTGCGGGGCTGTCGCTGGTTCGCGGTGGGGAACGCGTCGAGCACCGACTGATCGATCGCGCCCTCGTCGAGCAGGATCGGCCTTCCCGAGACCGCCTCTGCGATGCGCGCGAGCTCTCGCTCGCCGATCTCCTCGCCGGGCGCGCGCAGCATCGGCCGGCCGTCGGTGTCGATCGCGAAGAAGCCCATCTCGGGATCGGTCGCCGCGCTCGGCCAGAGCGCACCACCGCCCGCCGCGAGCCCGCGCGGCCTCTGGAGAGCGCCCCAGAACCCGCCGTTCACCGCGGCGGCGAGCGAGCGCGCGCGCGCGTGCTCGGCGACGGTGCTCCACCGCTCGTCGTAGCGCGTCGCGATCAGCCGCACGCCGTCCGCGCGCAGATCGACGATCAGCGCGTGTACGTCGCAGGGCGTCGTCGTGGTGCGGCGCAGGTACCGGACGCCGGGGTTCGGCTCCGACCACACGTCGCGCGTCGCCGCGCTGCGACGTCGGATCTCCTGCGCGCTCGCGACGGAGGCTGGAGAGAGCAAGAGCAGCGCGAGGAGGACGACGATCGGCGGCGAGGTGCGGTGCGGCATCGCGAGCACGATGAGCAACCGGCGTGCGCGTGGCGCGTGGCGTGCAGCCGAGCGGAGATCGTGAGAGCAACACGAGAATCGCGCGGCAAAGATGGGCGATCGTGCGCGTCCGGGAGAACACGAGCGCGCGGGTGGAGAGACGCGATCGCGGCGCTGATCGCGATGCTGGTGGCGGCGTCGGGTGGATGCGATGCGGCGAGCGACGGGGCCGCATCCGCATCGGCGCCCGCGTCGGCGGCCCCGAGCGCATCGGCGTCCGGATCCGTATCGGTGAGCGCACCCGCATCCGCCACTGCACCCGCACCTGCAGTCGCAGTCGCAGCCGCCACTCCATCCGGATCCTCACGCGCCGGCGCATCCGCACCCGCGACGACGACCTCATCCGCGCGCGCCGCTGCAGCCCCGGCCGCGGGTCCCGCCTCGGTCGCGGCTCCCGCGTCCGCGCGCGCACCCGCTCCGGCGCCCGCACCTCCGCACTCGCCCCGCGAGGAGCGCGCGCTCCGCGAGCGGCTCTCCTCGTCTCCGTTCGCCGCGGTCGAGCGCGGCCACGGCGGACGGAGCCTCTCGTTCCGGGTCACGCTCGAGGACGGCACGCGCGCGTACTTCAAGCCCGAGCAGACCTTCTCGGGGATGCACTGGTACGCCGAGATCGCCGCGTACCACCTCGACCGCGCGCTCGGTCTGCGGCGCACGCCGGTCGTCGTGTCGCGGCGCGTCGCGTGGTCGTCGCTCGAGGCCGCCGCCGAGGGTGACTCGCGCGTGCCGGAGATCATCGTCGCCGAGGACGGCACCGTGCGCGGCGCACTCGTCGCGTGGATCGACGAGCGGCTCGTGCCGCTGCGCGCGCCGCCAGGGTGGGAGCGATGGGTGCGGGTCGATCCTCCTTCTGTGATCACGCCGTTCCAGAACGCGCGCGCCTGGTATCGCGCGCGCGCTGCGGCGCCGGACGTCGACGAGCTCGAGCTGCTCGCCGACGCGCCGGATGCCGACGCCGGAGGCGACGAGACGTCCGAGCCCGAGCCGGACACGACCTCGCGCCCCGCCGAGCTCAGCGACCTCGTCGTGTTCGACTACCTCGCGCACAACGTCGATCGTTGGAGCGCGAGCTCGACCAACGTGCGCACGCGCGGCGTGAGCGGGCCGCTGGTCTTCCTCGATCAAGCGGCGGGCTTCTCGCGACGCCGTGCGCGCCTGACGCTGATGGACGAGCGCCTCGGCGCGGTGCAGCGCTTTCGTCGCGCCACCATCGACGCGGTGCGCGCGCTCGATCTCGAGGCCTACGCCGCGACCCTCGACGCGGACCCGCTCGCGCCGCTCCTCGACGAGCAACAGCTCGCGCATCTCGCCGAGAGACGGCAGGCGCTGCTCGATCACGTCGACGCGCTGATCGCAGATCGCGGTGAGGAGTCGGTGTACGCCTGGTGACTTCCTTGGAGCACAAAACGTTTCCGCGCGTGCTGATCTGGAGGTCGATCCTCGTGTAGCTTGGCTCGGGCATGCGTCAGTTCACGTGGTGGTGTCTCGCGATCGTCGCTGCTCTCACCGCTCCATTGCTGACGCCCGACGGGGCGACGGCGCAGGAGCTCGATCGACTCGGACGCGTCGTGCTCGCCGAGCGCGTGCCAGAGCGCTGGCTCTCCGACGACTCCGATCGCTTCCCGCTCCAGCCCGCACGACAGCGCCGCCGCATGCCGCGCCGGTGCCGTACCCGCGGCGGCTATCGGCAGCACTGCCAGGGTCAGCGCCTGATCCCGACGCCCTTCGGTGCCGCCGCGGCGCTCGCGAGCCATCTCGGGCTCGGCGTGCGCGCGACCGCGATGCAGGTGATGCACCAGCGTCCGTTCGACGAGTGGCTGATCGCGGTGCGCGATCTCGACGCCGAGGAGCGCCTCACGTTCCCGGTCCCGACGGGCCACACCGGCCGCGGCTTCGGCTACACGCGCGACGACGGCCTGCGACATCGCCGCCACGACGGCGTCGACATCGGTGCCGGCGAGGGCGCCGCGATCGTCGCCGCGCGCGGCGGCCTCGTCGTCTACAGCGACAACGGGATCACCGGCATGGGCAACACCGTCATCCTGCTGCACCAGGACGGCGCGTCGACGCTCTACGCGCACTGCCGCGCCAACCACGTCTTCGCGGGCCAGTACGTCACGCGCGGCGAGCTGATCGCCGAGGTCGGCGAGACCGGCTTCGCGAACGCGCCGCACCTGCACTTCGAGTGGCGCCAGCGCGGCTGGGTGCGCGATCCCGGGCGGCGCTTCATCCCCCGCGATCACGATCCCGCGCTGCACCAGGGCACGTGACCCGCGCGCGGAGGTTGCGGCCTGCCGCGCGGCCGACACGATCACGCGCTCGGAGGATCATCGCCATGCGCACAGCCCGACGGCCGCATCGCGATCTCCGCGGCGCCCGCCGCGGCCGAGACCGCGCAGTCGCTCGGCTACCAGAACGTCGCGGTGATGGGCGCCGGCATCCAGGGCTGGATCGCGGCCGGCAAGCCCGTCGAGACCGCGACGCTCACCGGCGAGTGAGAGCGAGAGCAGCACGCGGCGCGGCGCCGCGGACCGGGCGCGGCCGGCGCGCGTGCTAGCCTTGGAAGCGATGGAGTCGCGGCTCGCAGACGACCGATCGCCGCGCCGATTTCGGCGGCACGAGTACGATCGCATGGTCGCCGCCGGCCTCTTCGACGGCGAGCAGGTCGAGCTGCTCGGTGGGGTGGTGGTCGAGATGAGCCCGAGCGGTCCGGTTCACGCGCACGTGATCACCGTGCTGGCGGAGCTGCTGCGCGCCGCGACCGCGGGGCGTGCGGTCGTTCGCGAGGAGAAGCCGTTCGCGGCCGGCGAGCACGACGAGCCCGAGCCGGACGTGGCGGTCGTTCCGCGCGGCGACTACTGGGAGGCGCATCCCGATCGCGCGTTCCTCGTCGTCGAGGTCGCCGACACCTCGCTGCGGACCGATCGGCGTGTGAAGCCTTCGATCTATGCCGCCGCCGGCGTCCCCGAGTACTGGGTGGTCAACCTGCGTGACGCTCTGATCGAGGTGCACACCGACATCGTGTCGGGCGAGTACACCAAGATCGTTCCCGGCCGCGAAGGAGAGAGCATCACGCTCGCCGCGCTCGACGGAGCGACGATCGAGATCTCGCGCGTGTTCCGTCACGACGTCTGACGCGCCGCACGCGCACCACTCTCCGGGGCGAGCGCTCCTGTGGACTCAAAGCCTGTCTGAAAACCTCCGAGCGTCGGCGGACGGCACGGCGTCGGCGGGTCTGGGGGTCATGGGCCTGCACGGCGCGGGAGGCTCACGGATCTCTCTTGGTGAGCGGTGAGATCGGAGTCACGCGGCGTGCCCGCATCGCTCGCCTACCTCCGCTCCGGCCGTTCGCTGATAGGCGACGTGCAAACCCATGCCCCCGCGCCCTGTCGAGAGCGCATCGGCATGCGGTGGGCGCGCTGGCTCGCCCAACTTGATTCGGCAGACCTCTTCACGCGGGCACCAAGCGTCGCGCCGCGTGGTGATCGGATCGAGATGACCAAGGCGCGAACGAGCGAGCCGGTGCGGAACCAGAGCGAGATGGTCTTCGAGGTTCCGGACGACGCGATCGGGGCGCAGCATCCAGCGCGCGTGCTCTGGCAGGCGCTCGGCAAGCTCGACATCTCGTCGTTCCTCGACGGTGTGCTCGCGATCGAAGGCGGCTCGGTGCAGCGTCGAAGCAGCCGTCACGACGGTCCAAGAGCTCCAGGAGAGTCGAGGTGCCTCGAAGCGTCCGGCCCGAGCATCGACCACTGATGCCGAGGCGCGCGTCATGAAGATGGCTGACGACGGCTTCCGACCCGCGATGAACGTGCAGATGGCGACGGCCGGCTCCGAGCTCGGCGGACCACGGGCGATCGTGGCGGTGAACGTCACGAACGTCGGCAGCGACATGGGCGCCATCACGCCGATGCTCGAACAGATCGAGCGCCGCACGGGCAAGCTGCCCGAGACGCTCCTCGCCGACGCCAACCACGCCGACCACGAAGCGATCTCGGCCGCTGTCTGTCGCGGCGTGAACATGCTCGTCGCTGTCGCGAAACGCTCGCGCGAGAGCGGCGCGAAGGGCGATCGGACGCCGGAGATCGTGGAATGGAAGCGGCGAATGGAAACCGACGAAGCGAAGCGCCTCTACAAGGCACGCGCCGCGCTCTGTGAGTGGGCGAACGACGCGTCTCGCACATCAACACGCGCGCCGGGCACGCTTCGACCTCAGTCGCCCGCGGCGGCGGGCCGCGCTCCGCGCGGCGCGCCTGCGGCGCGCCCCCGCGGGGGAGCCGTGGAGGTTCTTCGACAGCCTTTCACTCCGCAGGCGGCACTGCGTGACGCGTGGACTCGACCCTCTCCACGCCCTCGGCCAGCTCGGGGATCGCCTTGAGCGTGTGCAGCAGGCCGACCGCGAAGAGCCCGTGGCCGGCGCCGAAGGAGAGACCGAGCGCGTCTCCGAGGACCTCTCCCGCCATCTCGCCGATGGCAGCGACGATCATGATCAGGCCGACGAACACGTTGACGGCGGGGTGATGTGCCCATCGCCGGATCGTTCGGAGCATCGCGTCTCTCCTGTTCTCTTTCCGCAAGCCCTCGAGTCATCGGTCGGAACTGCCGATGTCTGGAGGGGCGGCCGTGTACTCTGCACGACCCGGAGGAGGGATTGCGATGGGTCGTACGTTCGACGTGGCTTTCCAGGGCGGCGGCGCGCGAGGGATCGTGCTCAACGGCGCGCTCGAGCGGCTCGAGAAGGGCGGACATCGCGTGGGCCGCGTCGTGGGCACGAGCGCGGGCGCGATCGCCGCAAGCCTCGTGGCGACGGGGTTCACCGCCGAGGAGATGGTCACGATGAGCCGCGAGCGCCGTGCCGACGGCCTCCCCGAGTTCGCCGAGTACGTCATGGACGTCCCCACAGCGCCCGAGGACGTCCGCGCCTCCGGCCTCTACGCGATGCTCCTCGGCGCCGAGCGCTCGATGCACGTGCCGGAGGGAGCGGCCGAGCGCGTGGCCGAGCACCTCGGCTCGTGGCTGGCAGGCGTACCCGGTGTGCGCAGCTCGTTCTCGTTCCTCGAGCGCGGCGGGCTCCACAGCGGCGCAGGCTTCACCGGCTGGTTCGCGCGCACGCTCGAGAGCAAGCGCGCCGGTCTCGCGACGGTCACCCTCGGAGCGCTCGCCGAGCTCACCGGCCGCGATCTCACGATCGTGGCGACCGACACCACCGCGGCGCGGATGATCGTGCTCAACCACCGCACGGCGCCGCGCGTGCCGCTCGTCCAGGCGGTGCGGATGTCGATGAGCATCCCGCTCTTCTTCGAGGAAGTGGTCTGGCGCGCCGATTGGGGCACCTACCTCGGCGAGGACATCAGCGGCCACGTGATCGTCGACGGCGGCGTGCTGTCGAACTTCCCGCTGCGCTTCGTGCTACCGGACGCGAGCGAGTCGGTGCGGGCGTTCATGGGAGAGCCGCCGCGCGACGGTGCGACGCCCCTCGGGCTGCACATCGATCCCACGCTCGAGGTGATCGGGGCACCGCCCGGGGCGCACTCGCCGCAGAGCCCCGTGCTCTCGTGCGTCCAGCACACACGGCTCGCGCGGCGCGTCATGGCGCTGGTGGAGACGATGCTCGACGGCAACGACGACACCACCGAAGAGACCCACCGGAGCGCCATCTGCGCGCTGCCCGCGAAGGGCTACTGGGCGACCGAATTCCACATGGAAGCCGAGCGGGTCGACGCGCTGATCGCCGCCGGCGGGCGCGCGATGGGGGCCCATCTCGACCGACTCGAGTCAGGAGCGTCCCGATGAGCGATGTGCACCCGACCAACCGCGTTCGAGCGCTGGTCCACCTCTGGATGTCGATCTGGGATCGCAACGACGGGGATGCTGCGCCCCTGCTCGATCTCCTCTCCCCCGAGGGGTTCGCGATCCACGTCACGACGCAGCCCGATCCGATCACCACTGCCGCGGGAGTGCGCGCGTGGTTCGGTGAGTTCGCGAAGAAGGTGTCGGACGACGAGCACCAGGTGGAGTCGGTCGCGATCGCGCCGCTCGAGGCGGGCGCCTACCGCGTCGAGATCCACGTCCGCTGCCCCGGCACGGCGATCACGGGGCAGCCCTTCCTCGTGAGCTCGGTGCACACCTGGGAGGTCGTCGACTACGGCGGGTTCGTACCGCGGATCCGTCGGCTCGAGGCGAAGCTCACGGGTCAGGGCTAGGTCCGCGCGCGTCCCCTCCGTCAGAAGCTGACCGACAGCTCCCAGCTCCGCGGCTGCATCCGGAGAAGCGGATGCGCGCGCGCCGCGTTGCGGCGGGACACCTCGGCGTCGTGCGCGACCAGGCGGCGACGCAGCGCGGCGATCCACTCGTGCGCGAACGGGTGGGAGAGGCGCGGATCGCGCGCGAGCGGGGCGTCGAGCATCGAGTTGCCGGATGCGTTCGAGAGCCCGGTGTAGGCGCCTTGCTCGAAGAGCACGACGTCGCGGAGCGACGGGATCGCATCGTCCTCGCCGAGCGCGTCCCAGCGCACGATGCGCTTCTGCTCGAGATCCTCGGCGAGCGCGTACGGCGAATAGTCGCCCGACACCTCGTGCATCGGCGCGAGCGTGAGGAGGATGGCGAGGAGCAGCGCGAGCTGCTCGCGCGTCTCCATCGTGGAGAGGTCGTCGGGGAACCGCGGCAGGGTCGCGCGGAGCGCGGCGTGGAAGGCGCGCGGCACCGGATCCGCGCGGAGCGCGTCGTCGCTCGCGTAGAGGCGGCCGACGAGCTCGCGCGCATGATCGAGGAAGAGGTCCCACGACGCGCGCGCCTCGATGGCCCACGCATGATCGGGGATTCCGTCGATGCCGCGCGCCGCGAGATCGCGAGGCACGATCACGTCGTCGAGGTGGAGCTCGCGGACGCGCGCTCCGATCAGGCGCGTGGCGAGCGCGCGATCGAAGAACCCGGACTGTGCGAAGTAGCTCGCCGGCGAGAGCAGGAGCCGATACGCGAAGTCGTTGACCTCGAGCGTGCCGCGCGTGTGGGCGAGCAGGATGGCGTGGAGCGGGTGGCCTCGAGGCGTCGCCGCCGCGGCCAGCGCGAACGACTGCGCGAGGGCGAGGTGAACGACCCCGAGGTGCTGCGCGAAGATCGAGAAGCGCGCGTCGAGCGCGTTGACGATCCGCTTGGCCCAGCCGAAGCGCGGCGCGCCGGGGTGGATGGTGACGCCGTCGACCGTGATCGGACCGGCGCGGAGGCCCGAGGTCGTGCGCTCGAAGCGCGCGAGCACGCCGCGTCCCGTGCCGGCGAAGGGCGTCTCGAGATCGAGCGCGAAGGTGCGCTCGTCCTCGCGCCGGAGGAGGCACGGGTTCGGCCCCTGCAGGCGGAGCCGCACGAACTCGTCGTCGTCCTCGCCGCCGCCCCAGCCCTCGCCGTTCCCCGCGAAGGTCGGCGCCCACGGCGCGCCGGCCACCCACGGGATCGAGCCGTCGATCGGCACGCGCTGGTGGAGCTCGAACGCGACGCGGGCGAGCGCGTAGTACGGCAGCACGTACAGCATCCCGAGGCGCCCTTCGGCCGGCGTCCGCGACGCGACGAAGAGCCCCTCGGGCAGATCGCTGCCGTGGCGCTCGTGCGCCGAGATCACCTCGAAGCTCGCGCTCTTCGGATGCGCGAGCGGCACCCAGGTGTGGCGCGACCAGCGCTCGATCGAGAGGCGCTGCAGGTGCCGCATCGCGACGAGCGCCTGGATCTCGAAGCGATCCCGGGCGCTCGGTCGCGTGCGAGGCGCCTTCATCCCGCGGATCAGATCGCGATCGACGCCGCGACGCGATCGGGGTGGAGGTACGGATACGGCGCGCGCCCCGCGGCGACGAGCGCGGCGTCTCGGGCGGCGATCACGGCGCCGATCTCGGCGAGGTGCGCCTGGAAGCGCGCGTGGATCTCGGGGTGGCGCGTCTTCATCGCGTCGACCGACGTGAGCGGCTGCTCGGCGGGAAGCGTGAGGAGGTACGCGAAGCTGATCTGGAAGTGCGCCACGATCTCGTTCGGGAGCGCGGCGCGGAGGTACGCGTCGTCGACGTCGTTCGTCCCGTCGGGGAACGGTCGGAACAGAGAGTCGGGGCGGTTCGGGACGTAGCCCAGGTAGTCGTACTGCGCGTAGTTCACGGCGGAGTGGCCGGCGCTGACCTGATAGATGATCGTCGAGAGCGCACGGCGCAGCACGTCCTTCGTCTCGATCGCTGCCGGGAAGCCGGGGACCGCGCCGCGATCGGGGGCGCTGCACTCGCGCGCCCAGGCGCAGATCGCGGGATCGCTCGCGACCGCTCGATCGTCCGCGTAGGTCGCGTCGACGACCTCGCCCACGTAGCGATCGATCGCGTTCCAGATCGCGAAGCCGTCGTCGCGGTAGAGATAGCCCTCGAGCCCGTCGGTTCGCGCCTCGTCGAAGCCGCGCTCGCTCATGCGGTCGGGGAACGCGAACTTCCCGAAGTCGAAGCGCTTCCAGGCGCCGAGGAACATCTGCAGCGCCTGCGCGGTGCCGGTCGAGAACGTGCGATCGGTGAAGGGCGCCACGTCGGAGACGAGCGTCTGCCGCGCCAGGAAGTTGATCCCGATCGTGTCGTGGAAGTGAGGGCGGAGGAGCTCGCCGATCGCGTGCGGCGCCTGGAACGCGTCGTGGGTCGCGATCGCGAAGGGCTCCATCGCGAGGTGCGCGTAGCCGAGGTGCTCGAGCCACTGGTGGTACTGGTTGTCGGCGCAGGCGACGTGGAGCTTCGCGAGGCGCCAGAGGTTCGGGGGCGTGGTCGCGCGGGTGAGGATGCGGTTGCCCGTCGACTCGCGCGTGAGGCGGATGCCCAGGACGTCGAGGCCGGGCGCCGCCGCGCTCTCGTCCTTCACGACCAGCATCGACGGAGCGTAGAAGACCATGTCGCGGTAGGGCCGGAGCGTCGCGAGGTCGGGATAGTCGCAGAGGAAGAGCCGGCGGTGCTCGATCAGCTCGCCGAGCGAGCGGCCGTTCGACGTGAGCGCCCGCATGTCGCCCGGGACCTCGTCGATCGATCGGACGCGCCGGATCACGTGCGGGTTCACGCCCTGCACGAGCTGTCGCGCGAGCTCGCGATCATCGGTCGCGTGATCGGCCACCCAGGGCCGCGGGACGTCGCCGCCGTAGTAGGCCTCGAAGGGATCGCGCGCGCCCTCGAAGCGCGCGACGAACTGCCCCTGCGCGTACGCGTACTCGGCGCCGCGCTGCGCCATGCGGCCGAGCTTGGTCGGAGAGAGCAGCTCGTCGGCGGGCAGGCCCGCGACCATGCGCGGCAGATCCTCGAGCGGGACGTCGGGGATCTGTGGGCTGCGTCCGTAGCGTGCGTACCCGTACTCGGCCTGGTGCCCCTTCGCGATCTCCTGCGCGATCGCGAGCGCGCTCGCGCCCACCTTCTCGACGACGTCGAGGAGGTGCTCGGCGGAGTGCACGCGGTTGGCGGACTCGGAGAACGCGAGGTGATCGCCCTCTCCGAGCGCGAGCTCGAGCGTGATGTCGAGCGAGCCCTTGCCCTCGCCCGAGAGCGGCAGGCTCATCGCGCGCGGCGTCTTCGCCGTGAGGTCGTGGATGTCGAGGGAGGCCGATCCGAGGAGCGAGTCGCGGCCGAGGCACGCGTCCCACACGGCGAGCTCGAGGCGCCCCTCGAGCGCGCGCACGTCGAGCTCGAGGTCCTCGGCGAACTGCGGGTGCGTCGTCGCCAGCCGCGCGCGCGTGCGCGCGGGCGCTCCGCCGTCGAGCTGCGCGATCACGTACGGATCGGGGGGAAGAAAGCCGGTCTTGGGCAGATCCTTCGCGGCGACGACCTTCACGCGGAGCTTGCCGAGCGAGGGATGGAAGTGCGCGTCGAGCGACTTGATCGCGGCCGCATAGACGTCGCTCTGGACGCTCGTGATGCGTCCCTTGAAGAGCCCGCCTGCCTGCACCTGGGACGACCACCGGACGATCGTGTCCGCACCGTGCGCGGTCATCACGACCGTCGTCAGGATCGTGCCGAGCGTCGGCACCGACGGCTCGATCGAGAGGAGCTCGTAGACCTCGGTGTGCGTCGCATCGTCGCGCGAGACCAGGCGCTCGCGATACGTGCGGCCCGTCTTGGTGTGGAACGCGCGGACGGCACCGACCTCGTCCTTGCCGGGCGCCTCGAGCTTCACCCACTCGTAGATCGGCCACCACGACGTGACCTCCGCCCCGAACGGCCGGAACAGCGCCCAGACCTGATCGATCGGTGCCCGCACCGTGGCGACGACGTCGACGTCGAACCCTTCACTCATTCTCTCGGTCCCTTCTGCGACGAGGACCGCGGCCCGATCGTCCCCCGACCACTTCGGCTGGAGCGCGCCCGTCCTTGAGCCCCGCGCATCCTATCGCGGCCGAGACGCCGGCCGTGAGGCGATCGTCATGCGGTCGACGCCGGGCTCACCGTCGCGATCCGAGCTGCGCGCGCTTCACTCTCCGGCCACCGCGAACCACGCGGGCTCGGAGCTCCCGGTGCGGCTCGGATTGACACCCTGGTGCTGCTGGTGATCGGCCGGACTGTTGCGGCTCAGCACGGGCGCGGGCCGAACCCCTGTCGCGATCGCGAAGACGCTCTGATCCGTCGCGCCGTAGAGGATGCCCGACCGTCCGAGCGTCGCGGTCGCCGCTCGGACGGTGCCGCCGAGATCCGCCTGCGGGATCCTGGCGTTCCACACGACACTACCCACTCGATCGAGCAGAATCATCAGCACCTCGGGGTCCGCTGGAAAGAACATGAGGACCCCATCGTCAATGGTCGTGAAGCGTCGAAACAGCGCAGACGAAACCTCGCTCTCGGTCGTGAACCAACGCAAGGCCCCGTCGTTCTCGAGGTACTCGAAGCGATGCACGTCGAGAGCGGGCAACGTCACGCGGAGAAGCCCACAGTCGACGGTCGGGATCACAGGGCCGGTCGCGGGACGATCGAACTCAGCGCGCGCGCCCGGCCAGACGACGGTTCGCTCCAGATCATCCGACCACAGCTCCACGTCGAAGTCGGCCACGATCGACGACTGCGACACCCTCACGTAGAAGCCGCATCCCGGCATGTAGCCCAGCC
>JALYRN010000808.1 GCA_030855295.1 Myxococcota bacterium
GCCTTCCACCCCGCGCCCCCGTCCCACGCGAGCGACATCCGCTTGATCGGCACGTCCCATCCGTCGCTCGACAGGAAGTCCGAGACGCGCACCTCGACCACGATCTCGGGCTTCACGAAGCGACACAGCGTGCCCTCGCGGTTCGCGAGCCGGAAGCTGCTCTTCGCCTCGATCGCCGACAGCCGCGCGTGCCAGCGCGTGCGGTCTTCCTCGGTCAGCCCGGTCCCGACCGAGCCCACGAGCTGGAACGTGCCGTCCTCGCGCAGCAGACCGACCTGCAGCTCGCGGATCTGTCTCACGTCGCCGGTGATCCGCTCGCCGAACGCGATCACCACCAGATCGATCGTCGAGGTCGGCTTGATCTTGTACGTCAGCCCGCGATCGCTGCGCGCGACCACGCCCTCGAAGCGATCCGAGACGACCCACTCGCGATAGCGCTGCGCGACCAGCGCCGGCTCTCCGCGCTGCGTGTGCACGACCGTGCAGCGCGCGCCCGCGTCCTCGCCGAGCAGCGCGAGCAGGCGCGCGTGGCGCAGCTCGTACGATCGGCCGAGCGCGTCCTGCCCCTCGTCCTCGACCAGATCGAACGCGTGGAACGCGAGCGCGCCCTCGAGCTTCGAGTCCGAGAGGGCCGTGCCGACGTGATGGCTGCGCGGCCGCTCGCTCCCCGTGCTCGCCACGAGCTCCCCCGCGACGACCAGCTGCGAGACCGACGCCAGCCGCTCCGCCACGCCGCGCAGGCACGACACGCCGTGCAGCACGCGCCCGTTGAACGCGACCAGCGCGACGTCGCCGTCCTTCTTGACCAGGAACCACAGCTCGCCGTCGAGCTTCGGCGACACGAAGAGCGACTCGCTCGGCAGCGCACGGTCCATGATCTCCGGCTCGAGCACGCGATAGCGCTTCGCGACCTGACGCTTGTAGCGCTTGAGGCGCCCCAGCAGCTCCTCGTCGAGGAGCGCGCCCATCGCCGCCTTGCGGCCGCTGCCGTACGGCTCGCTCGACGCCGCCCACGCCGTCCACGCCTCGCCGCTCATCGCGCCGTCTCCGGACGCGCCGGCGACTTGATCTCGAGGTTCGAGAGGTGGAGCACGAGCTTGTAGCTCTCGCCCGAGACCCGTCCCTCGAGGAAGCCTCGGAACGGCGTGCCGTTGGTCTGGAAGATCAGCGGCATCTGCGCCTTCGGCCCGGCACCGACGACGAGCAGCTTCCCTTCCGCGTCGAGCTGGCTCGCGATCTCGTGGAGGAAGTCGAACGTCAGGCCGTTGACGTGCCGGAGCTGCACCTTGCGCACGAACGCGAAGCGCCGAACGACCTGGTCGGCCGGCATCAGCCGCCCCGACCACAGCAGCGGCGACTGCTCCTCACCGACGGTCGACTCCACGTCGACGAAGTCGCTGCGGCTCTTCTCCGATCCGTCGGGCGCCGTGACGACCTGCAGCACGCGCGCTGCATAGAGCACGTTCCCCTCCGGCCCGACCCACACGCGCGTGGCGTTGCCGAGGCGCCGGCCGACCTGCTCGAGATCGATCTCGGGATCGCCCTCGATCAGCGCTTTCGCCATCGCGTTCGGCGGCGCCTCGCCCTCCGCCGCGAGCGCGGCGCTCAGGGCGTCGATCGTCGTCTTCTCCGTGCCCTTGATCAGCCGCTCGAGCTTGAGCGGCGCGCCCGTCCCGCGCTGCATCCACCGCACGCGCTCGCGCCGGCTCGGAGAGACCAGCTCGATCTGAGCGTCGCGCTTCTTCGCATCCGCGATCGAGATCAACCTCGGCATCCGTTCGTCCTCTCGCTCGCGCTCACATCATCGAGAAGTCGAGATCATCCGAGAGCTCGTCGCCCTCGTCGCCGCCCGGCTCGATCCCGACCGGCAGGACGTCGCGCTCGAGGAAGGCGAGCTCCGCGTCGCGACCGATCAGCGCGAACACGCCCTCGTCGTTCTTCAGCACGAACAGCACGTCCTCCTCGAGCCCGTCGCGGTATCGGAACGGCAGCTCGACGATCCGCCCGGCAGCGAGCTCCGCCTCGAGCCCCGCGCCCAGCGTCTCCGGCGTCAGCTCGTAGAGCGCAGACACCACGTGATCGAGCACGCGCCGCGCGTCGACGACCCGTCCGTCCTGCGCGACGCCCAGCGTCGAGGGCCGCGTCTCGAGCGCGCGCCCCGCCTCGTCGACCGCGATGCGCGTGTCCTGCTCCGCGGCGTCCCAGCGCTCGTCGACCCACACGTGCGCGGTCCCGCCGTTCGGCACCAGCGCGGTTCCGTCCGCCGTCAGCCATGCGGTCGCGCAGTCGCGCCCGGCCTCGTCGACGACGATGCGCTGCTTCTTCCCGTAGAGCTTCTCGCGCTCCACCTTCGCGAAGCCGAACGCGCTCTCCTCGCCCTCGAACCTGATCACGATCGATCGCGCCATCTGCCTCGTGCTCTCCGGAGGGCGTGATCCTACCCGCGAAACGAGGCTCGCTCTACGACTTCGATCCGCGCCGCGGAGCCCCCTCCATCGCGCGCCCGTGGTCGCGGATCGCGTCGAGCAGCAGGCGCGCGGCCGCCGTCGTGTGCAGATCGAAGCGCCGCACCAGCGCGATGCCGTCGTCGTACCCCGGCAGCTCGTCGGAGAGCGCGACCAGGCGCGCCGCGGGCACCCGATAGCGCGCGACCCGCCTCGGCAGGATGCCCACCCCCGCGCCGTCGATCACCAGGCTCTTCACGAGCTCCATGCTCGAGCACGGCAGGTGGCGCGACGCGCGGATCCCCTTCTGCTCGAGCGCTCCGAGCAGGTACTGCACCTGCCGCAGCGCCGGCACGTAGAGCAGCGGATGCGTCTGCAGCAGCGAGAGCGGATCGCGCCGCGCGCTCTTGCGCAGCTCGGCCGCGACGATCATCTCGACGCGATCGGCGAACAGCGGCTGGACCACGCAGTCCGGCTGCGGCTCGGCGTTGACGACCACGCCGAGATCGACCACCCGATCGATCACCGCCTGCTGTACGTCGCGCGAGTTGCCGTTCCAGAGCGCGAGCTCGATCGACGGATGCTTCGCGAGAAAGGCCGCCATGAAGCCCGGCAGGAAGTACGCGCCGAGGCTCTCGTGGCAGCCGATCGTGAAGCGCCCGCGCGGCTCCGACTCGAGCCCCTCGATCTCGGTGCGCGCGTCGGCGAGCGCGCGCATCACCTGCCGCGCGTGCCGGAGCAGCGCGGCGCCCGTCGAGGTCAGCCGCACGCCGCGGCTCGTGCGCAGGAAGAGGCTCGTCCCGAGGTCCTCCTCGAGCTTTCGCATCGCGACCGTCAGCGACGGCTGGCTGACGCGCAGCGCCCGCGAGGCCGCAGTGAAGCTTCCGCTCTCCGAGATCGAGACGAAGTACCGCAGCGCACTCGGCGCGAGCCCGTCGGACGTCATAGCGTGAGTCTATGACAACGCGCGCGGCCATAGGCCGCTCTCTTCGAGTCAGAGCGTGCAGGCCGCAGTGTCGAAGCCGCACGCCGCAGAGCACGAGAGGGTGCCGCCGGAGAAGCCGCCCGGGACCGTCGTGCACGACTCGCCCGAGAGGTCGGCGCCGTCGCATTCCTCGGTGCCCTCGGCCATCCCGTCGCCGCAGTCCGTGCACATCGTCTCGACGATCGCGCACGTCGCGCTGCAGCTCAGCGTCCCGCCGTCGTGGCCGAGCGTGCCGCACGTCGCGCCGTCGAAGTC
>JALYRN010000809.1 GCA_030855295.1 Myxococcota bacterium
CGCCACCGAGGTCGCCCTCACCCGCGTCCACGCCGGCGTCGATCCCCGCGTCGATCGCGACGATGCCGGCGTCGATCTCGGGCTCCGGGCACGCCATCGGCGCGGGGCCGAGCTCGACCTCGACGGTCTCCATGTCGAACGGCTGGTCGCCGCCGTGCTCGCGCCACGCGTCGTACGCGACGTCGCCCCAGCTGCGCCCCGCGAGCGCGGGATCGGTGCTCGGCGGCGCCTCGTCGCGCAGGAACTCGATGTACTCGCGGGTCGTCGTCTGGAAGCGCAGCCGCGCCCGCAGCGTCAGCGTGCCGGTGCCGCAGAGATTGCTCAGCGTGTACGAGGTCTCGTCCCAGTGCTGCATCCCGCGCGTCGGATCGGCGGGGTCGACCAGCGGATACTCGCGACCGAGCGGATCCACGTCGGCCTCGGGCGGCGGCGCGAAGCCCTCGGGCGGGATCCGCGTGTCCTCGAGCAGCGTGTCGTTCAGCACGAAGTGGAAGCTCGGCGCGCTGCTCTCGCCCAGCTTCACCTCGTACGTGCGCAGCTGCGCGTCGCGCTCGAGCTCGTCGGTCTCGTCGTCGTAGCGCCCCGAGCCCGCGACGACGGTGCCGCTCGAGTCGACGACCTCGAGCGAGAGCCACATGCGGCGTCCTTCCGGATAGCCGGTCGGCAGCTTGTGGCCGCTGTCGTTGGTGACGCGGATCGTCGCGGTCGCGGTGTCGCCCTCGAGCGCGCTCGCGCGGATCTCGACGGTCGCCGCGCGTCGCAGCATCTCCCCGGCGCGCAGCGCGGACGCCTCGAGGTGCAGCGCGGCCTCGGGATCGAGGTCGCGCACCATCGCCGCGAGGGCCCGAGGCACCCAGACGTTCCCGCCCGCGAGATCGTGTCGATTCATCTGCGGCCGCACGCCGAAGCCCTCGTCGGCAGCGAGCGCCGCGACCTCCGGCATGTGGCAGGTCTGGCAGGTCTCACCGTCGGCAGCGAAGCGGCTGTAGCGCCACTCGCTGTAGGTGCGCTCGATCGCGAAGCGCCGGCCGGTCGGCTCGAGCGCGCCGCCCGCGGTCGACGCGCGGAAGCCATCGTGCAGCGGGTTGGTGATGTCGTGGCACGAGCCGCAGAGCGCGCCGGTCGAGAGGAACGGCTCGACCGCGGTCTCGTGCCGCGGATCGGCGCCGAGCTCGTACTCGTACGGCCCGCGCCGCACCGCGCCCTCGGCGCCGTCCGCGAGCACGAGCTGCGCGTTCGAGATCATCGCCGCGTCCGGCGGCTCGACCATCCGATGGCAGATCATGCACGCGATGCCGTCGCGATCCGCGGAGAGCGCGCCCTCCGCGTCGGGGCGGAGGCGCTCCTCGTAGTCGGGGTTGGCGTCGTCGTACTCCGGCAGCGACGAGCGCCCCGCGAGCCACGCGACCGGCGTGTGGCATCGCAGGCAGAAGTCGGCAGCGTCGGGATGATCCGCCTCCGCGATCGCGATCGCCGCGAGCGCGATCGGATCGCGACCGGCGCTGCCCATCATCGATCCGCGCCACGAGTCGTAGGGCTCGTGGTCCGCATCGGCCGCGTAGTTCCCGTGACAGTTCCGGCAGGCGCGCGAGGACTGCACCGCGACGGTGATGCCGCCCTCTTCGCCGACCGGCTGGGTGCCGGGCTGGAAGATCTGCGCGGACGCGATCGACGGAACGAGCGCGAGGACGAGCGCGGCGATGGAGAGGCGAAGCACGGTGGCGGAGCATAGCCCAGCGCGCGCGCCGGCTCGATCACGCCGGATGGAGATCCTCGATCCGCTCGCGCGCGCGGATCACGCGGTACGCGCCCTCGTCGACCAGCACCTCTGCCGCGAGCGGCCGCGCGTTGTAGCGCGTCGCCATCGACGCGCCGTACGCGCCGGTGCCGCGCACCAGCAGCAGATCACCGCGCTCCACCGGCGGCAGGGGTCGGCCGAGCGCGAGGAAGTCCGCGGTCTCGCACACCGGCCCGACGACGTCGGCGAGCGCCGCCTCGCCCTCGCGCGCCGCCACCGGCATCACCGCGTGGTACGCGCCGTAGAGCGAGGGCCGCACCAGCTCGGTCATCGCCGCGTCGACGATCACGAACCGCTTGCTCGCCTGCTCCTTGACGAAGATCACCCGCGTCAGCAGCGCGCCCGCGTCGCCGACCAGCGCGCGCCCCGGCTCGACGACGACGTCGAGATCCAGCTCGGCCGCGCCGCCCCGCACGATGCCGCGACGGATCGCCTCGCCGAACGCCTCCCACGGCGCGAACGGCACGTCCTCGTCGCCGTAGTGGATCGGCCAGCCGCCGCCCGCGTCGATCGCGCGGATCGGCGCGCCCGCGTCCGCGCACTCCTTCGCGAACGCGGCGACGATCGCGACCGCGTCCTCCATCGGCTGCGCCCCCGAGATCTGCGAGCCGATGTGCGCGGCGATGCCGTCGAGCGCGAGCTCGGCGCTCCCGAGGATCCGCGGCAGCAGCCGCCGCGCGACGTCGATCGCGAGGCCGAACTTCGTGTCGTGCAGCCCGGTCGCGATGTACGGGTGCGTCTCCGGATCCACGTCGGGGTTCACTCGCAGCGCGATGCGCGCGCGCACGCCGCGCGCTCGCGCCAGCCGCTCGATGGCATCGAGCTCGCCCTCGCTCTCGACGTGGATCGCGCGGATGCCCGCATCGAGCGCGGCCGCGAGCTCGACGTCGGTCTTGCCGACGCCGCTGAACACGATGCGCTCGGCCGGGATGCCGGCGCGCAGCGCCCAGTGCAGCTCGCCGCCGGAGACCACGTCCGCGCCGGCCCCGAGCTCGGCGAGCAGCCGCAGGATCGCGGGATGGCCGTTGGCCTTCATCGCGTAGCAGATCAGGTGTCGCGAGCCGCCGAGCGCGGCATCGATCGCGCGGTACGCGCTCCGGATCGCGCTCGCCGAGTAGACGTGCGTGGGCGTCCCGACCTCGGCGGCGATCTGCTCGAGCCGCACGCCGTCCACGGCGAGCTGCCCCTGCTCGATCCGGAAGTGCGCGCTCGAGGGCACGTCGGTGCGGCTTCCACGATCCATCGATCTCGCTCCTCCGCGCGACGCGCGACGACTCCGGGCCGCGTTGATCCCACGCCCGCGGGCTCCGATCCAGAGGAACTCGCGCGGAGGGGGGCGCTTGTGGTCTCCTCGGAGGATGCGTCTTCCCGCTCGCGTCCTGGGCGTCTCGCTGTTCGCCGCGTCGCTCCCGCTGGTCGCGGGCTTCGGCATCTGCGGCCCGGGTGGCGGAGATCCGCCGCCGCCGCCGAGGGGCTGCGACACGCCCGCGCCGGCCGCGCTGATCACGGCCGTGGAGGTGGGCTCGACCGACGGCGAGTTCGTGCCGAGCGCGATGGCGGGCCGGACGGTGGGCGGCCAGGGCATCCGGATGCTCGGGTACCGCATCGGCGTGCGCGCAACCGAGCCGATCACCTGCATCGCGGTGACGTCGGCGGGACGCAACCTGACGGTCGAGTCGAGCGGCGAGTGGTTCGTCACCGACGCGGACTGGGAGATCGCCGACACCTCGATCGAGGTCGTGGTCGAGGCGTACGGCATGCGTGTCGAGCGCACGATGAGCCTCGAGGGTGGAGCGGACGCCGGCACGGCCGACGGCGGCGCGACGGACGCCGGCGCCGAGCTCTGATCGCGCCGCGCGCGGCGACGGCCCTCCGAGCTTGGCC
>JALYRN010000120.1 GCA_030855295.1 Myxococcota bacterium
GATCGGGGCCGCACGTGTTCGCGCCGTGCACGCGCGCGGGCGCCTGCCCGATGCTGCTCGGCGAACGCGACTGGTGCCACGAGGACCTGCCGCTCGCGCTTCCCGGCGCGCTGCATCCGATCGCGCGCGGCGCGGGGCTGCGCTTCGAAGGGCTCAGCTACTCGCACCTCACGCTGCGCCGCGTGCCCGGATCGCTCGGCGCGGGCGCGCACCGCATCGTCGGCGGTCCGATCGTGACCAAGGGACGCACCGAGTGGCACGGCTGCGGAGAGGACGGGCTGGTGCGCATCGCGCGGCTCGATCGCCACCGGGGCGACGCCGATCCGATGCAGGACGCGCAGCGCGGATCGCTCGTGGACATCGAGGGGACCCCGGAGCCCGGCGCGACCTTGCGCACCGATCGGATCGGGCTGCGTCGGCGCCGCTGAGACGCGCGCGCGGGCGGTTGCCGGCGACGGATCGCGGCGTTACGTTCGCCGGCCAACTCGATGCCCGCGCTCCTCGATCAGCAGTTCGTGTTCGTCGTCGGCAAGGGAGGCGTCGGGAAGACCACGGTCGCCGCCGCGCTGGCGCTCGCCGCCGCGCGCAAGGGCAAGCGCGTGCTCGTCGCGATGACCAACGCGAAGGAGCGTCTCTCGACGCTGCTCGAGGTCGATCCGATCGGCGCGCACAACCAGACCGTCGCGCCGAACCTCGACGCGGTGAACATGGTCCCGCAGCAGGCGCTCGAGGAGTACGGCCTGATGGTGCTCAAGTCGCGCACGCTGCAGCGCGCGATCTTCGAGAACCGGATCGTCACCGCGCTGCTCCGCGGCACGCCCGGCATCGAAGCGTGGTCGATGCTCGGCAAGGCGTTCTTCCACACCAAGGAGACGCTCGCGGACGGCCGCAAGCGCTACGACCTCGTCATCCTCGACTCGCCGGCGACCGGCCACGGCCTCGACATGCTGCGCGTGCCGCGCGTGATCGTCGACGTCGCGCCGCCCGGGCTGTTGCGCCGCGAGGCGGAGGACGCGCTGACGCTCTTCCGCGACGCGTCGCGCACCGGCGTCGTGCTGGTCACGATCCCCGAGGACATGCCGACCAACGAGACGATCGAGCTCGACACCGCGATCCGCGGCGAGCTCGCGATGCACCCGCACACGCTGGTGATCAACCAGGTGCTGCCGCGGCTGTTCACGGCAGGCGAGCGGCCCGCGGTGACGGAGCTGCCCGGCGCGCTCCCCGCCGGCTCGGCGCTGCACGGCCTCGCGCTCGCCGGCAGACAGCGCGCGATCCGCGAGGAGGTGCAGGAGCAGAGCCTCGCGAAGCTCTCGAGCGCGCTGCCGAAGCTGCCGCGCGTCACGCTTCCGATGCTCTTCACCGCCGACTTCCGGCGCGAGTGCATCGAGTCGCTCAGCCATGCCTTCTGAGCCAGAGTGAACCAGCCCCATGTCGAGTGAGCATCTCCACCACCCGATCCAGGCGGCGATCGACGACATCTGGAACGCCGGTCACACGCCGCGCCTGCAGATCGATGCGCGTCGCGACGACGTGGTCGTGCCCGACTCGGTGCGCGAGAGGTGGGGCGCGCGCCTCGTGCTCGATCTCGACGCGAGCTGGCCGCTGAACTTGCAGATGGACGAGTCGGGCGTCGCGGTCGACCTCGCATTCCAGGGCGTGGTCACGCGCTGCACGCTGCCCTGGGCGTCGATCTACGTCGTGCTCGACCGCTCGACGGGGCGCGGCGTCGTGATCGAGTCGCACATGCCGCGGGACGGAGCCGGCGAGGCGTCGAGCGCGACGGCCCCGCGCGCCATCGCCCCTCGTGCGACGCCCCCTCGCGCGATGCTGCGGGAGGTCGGGCCGGAGATGGTCGAGCCTCCGAAGAGCGCGCCGCCGAAGCGTGTCCCGCCGGCGAGCGCGCAGCCGGCGAGCGCGCAGCCTCCGAAGAGCACGCAGCCGCCGGGCGAAGGCGCGGCCGACGTCAGCTCGGAGGAGGAAGCGCGCCGACGTCGATCGCGCTTCAAGGTCATCGACGGCGGACAGTAGCCCGCGCGTCGCAGCGCGGCCGCGTTCACATCGGGGGACCCATCGATCGCGACGTGACCGCGGGGCGATGGCGCGGCATCCTGATTCTCAGATGGGCGACGACCGACTCGACGCCGCCGCGCGACGCGCGATCCTCGACGGGCTCGACGAGAGTGTGATCGTCACCGATCCGAGCGGCGCGATCCGTCGCTGGAACCGAGCCGCCGAGCGCATCTTCGGATACTCGGCCGACGAGATGATCGGCCGCTCGATCGGGGTGCTCCACCACGATCGCAGCGAGGCCGAGCTCGCGGGCGATCTCGCGGCGATCCGCGAAGGCCACGCGCGGCGCGGAGAGTGGATGGGACGCAGCGCCGACGGGCGCACGATCCTGCTGCGCGCGCGGACCCAGCTCTTGCGTGACGAGCACGGTCGTCCGATCGGGTTCCTCTGGGTCGCGAGCGACGTCACCGGCGGCAAGACGCTCGAGCGCGCGCTCGCGAGCTCCGAGGCGCGCGTGCGCATCGCGACGCTCGCGAGCACCGAAGCGATCCGCGACTGGGACCTCGAGACCGATCGCGTGACCTGGAACGACGCAGCGCTCGCGCTGTTCGGCTACGAGAGAGAGCACGAGAGCGACCTCGAGTGGTGGTCGGATCGCGTGCACCCCGCCGATCGCGCGCGGGTGCTCGAGGCGCTGCGCGCCGTCATCGCACGGGGTGAGGGGCCGTGGCGCGAGGAGTACCGCTTCCGGCGCGCGAGCGGAGCGTGGGCCGACGTCGTCGAGCGCGGCTACGTCGCGACGACGCGCGGTCGACCGGTGAGGATGATCGGTGCGATGCAGGACGTGACCGAGCGGCGGCGCGCGTCGGCGATCGCGTCGTTCCTCTCCGACGTCAGCGGCACGCTCGGCTCGTCGCACGAGTACGAGCGGACCCTCTCCGAGCTCGCCGCGCGCGCGGTGCCGTCGATCGCCGACTGGTGCAGCGTCGACGTCCGGGAGCGGAACGGATACCGCCGGATCGCGGTGGCGCATGCGGAGCCCGAGCACGCCGAGCACGTCGACGCGCTGATGCGCTTCGCGCCGGAGAGCGATCCCGAGCACCCCACCAGCCAGGCGCTCGCGCTCGGTCGTCCGGTGCTGATCGATCGGCCGCACGCTCGGACCCGGATCTCGGGGACGCCGGAGCTCGCGGAGGTCCACGCTGCGCTCGGTGTGCGATCCTTCCTCTCGGTGCCGATCGTGCTCGCCGACGGACCGCTGGCGGCGATCAACTTCGTCCTCGCGGGCTCGGGCCGCGTGTTCAGGGATGCCGATCGCGTGTGGGCGACGGAGCTCGCGCGCCGCGCGGCGACCGCGATCTCGCTGGCCCGCTCGGTGCGCGAGCGCGACGAGCTGCTCGCACAGGCGGAAGAGGCGAGCCGCGCGAAGGACGAGTTCCTCGCGATGCTCGGGCACGAGCTGCGCAATCCGCTCTCGCCGATCCGGACCGCGCTCGAGCTGATGCGGATGCGAGAGCCCGAGGTGTTCGCGCGAGAGCGCGCGATCGTCGAGCGTCAGGTCTCGCACATGGTCCGGCTGGTCGACGATCTGCTCGACGTCTCGCGCATCGCGCGGGGCCGCATCGAGCTGCGGCGCGGGCCGGTCGATCTCGCGGACGTCGTCGCGGACGCGATCGAGGCGGCGAGCGCGCTGCTCGAGCGGCAGCAGCACGCGATGCACGTGAAGGTCCCGCGCGGACTGATCCTGGATGCGGATCGCGACCGGCTCCGGCAGGTGCTCTCGAACCTGCTGACCAACGCCGCGAAGTACACCGACGCCGGGGGCGCGATCGAGGTGCTCGCGGAGCGCCGCGGCGACGAGGTCAGCGTCCGCGTGATCGACGATGGGCGAGGGATCGATCCCGAGCTCCTGCCGCGCGTGTTCGAGCTGTTCGCGCAGGGGCGGCGCGCGTTCGATCGCTCCGAGGGCGGGCTCGGCCTCGGGCTCGCGATCGCGCGGAGCGTCGTCGAGCTGCACGGCGGGCGCATCGAGGCACGCAGCGACGGCGCGGGCCTCGGGAGCACGTTCGAGCTGCACCTGCCGCTCGCCGCGCCCGCGCGCCCGAGCGCGCCGTCGCCCTCGATCTCGACGCGACCGACGTCGGAGCGCGCCGGTGCGCGCGTGCTCGTGGTCGACGACAACTCCGACGCGGCGGAGATGCTGGCGGACGCCCTGGAGATCCGCGGGTACGCGACCGATGTCGCGCACGACGGACCGAGCGCGCTCGCGATGGTCGACGAGAACGACTTCGACGCGGCGCTGCTCGATCTCGGTCTGCCGGTGATGGACGGGTTCGAGCTCGCGAGGAAGCTGCGCGAGCGGCGAGGGCCGCCGGTGCTGATCGCGGTCACGGGCTACGGGCAGCCGTCGGATCGGGCGAGCTCGCGGGCCGCGGGGTTCGACGAGCACGTCGTCAAGCCGGTCGCGCTCGACGAGATCGACGTCCTGCTGCGGCGGCGCATCGCGCAGGCGCGTGGGCGCGGCGGGCCGGTGGGCGAGGACGGCGCGAGCGACGTGCCGGCCTGACCCGGCAGGAGTGCTCGTCCCGTAGGGCGCGCACGGGAGCGCGCGCGGCGCGCGGACGGAAGCGACCGGAGCGGCGAGCCGATCGATGGACTGCGCCTGAGCTGCGGGCGTCGCGAACGCGGCATTGACGCCGGCGTCGCGGGCCGACGACGATGCGGCCCGATGGAGGCCGAGAGCGCCGCGGGCTTGCCGCTGGTCACGATCGTCGCGCTCGGCGCGCTGACGCTCCTGCCGTTCGTCTTCATGACGACCACGAGCTTCGTGAAGATCTCGGTGGTCTTCTCGATCCTTCGCAACGCGCTGGGCACCGGGCAGGTGCCGAGCGGGACGATCATCACGGCGCTCGCGGCGATCCTGACGCTCTACGTCATGGCGCCGGTCGGCTCGCAGATCGTGGACGCGACGGCGCCGGCGGTCGCGCGGATCGATCGCGCCGATCCGCTGTCGAGCAGCGAGGCGCTCTTCGAGGCGGTCGAGCTCGGGATGGCGCCGCTGCAGCGCTTCCTCGAGCGCAACGCGGGGGCGCGAGAGATCCGTCTCTTCCTCGATCTCGCGCGGCGGGCGCGACCGGCCGATCAGCGGGCCGCGGTCAGCGAGCACGATCTCTTGATCGTGCTGCCGGCGTTCGTGATCACCGAGCTCGCGGAGGCGTTCCAGATCGGGTTCCTGGTGTTCGTCCCGTTCCTGGTCGTCGACATGGTGGTCGCGAACGTGCTGCTCGCGCTCGGCATGCACATGCTCTCGCCGACGCAGGTGAGCATGCCGTTCAAGCTGCTGCTCTTCGTGCTGGTGGACGGCTGGTACCTGCTCGCCAGAGCGCTGGTGCTCGGGTACTCCTGAGTCCACAGGAGTGCTCGCCCCGGAGGGCGAGTGCGGGAGCGCGCCCGGCGCGGGCGAGCCGATTCTTGGACAGCCCTGAGCGCGCAGGAAGCTCGCTCGCGGATCTCGCGTAGGCTCGGCGCGTGGGCCTCTGGGTAGCACTCCTCCAAGGGATCGGCTGGCGCGTCGGCAGGGAGGTCGCGGAGGACGCGATCGCCTCCGTGAAGAAGGGCGACCCGCCGGCCGAGCAGGATCCGGCGCTCGTCGCGGCGCGGCTCGAGGCCCAGGCGAAGGCCGCCGCCAAGGAGCTCGAGGCGCAGCGGAAGGCCGCCGCGAAGCGGGCGAAGCAGCAGGCGCGCGAGGTCGAGTCGGAGCTCGCCGCGCTGAAGAAGCAGGTCGCCCGCGAGAAGAAGTAGAGCCAGCCTTCGAGATCGGTCCTAGGGGCACCAGCCGGTCGCCGATCGATCGACGCCGGCCGCGCAGAAGTCCTCCGGCGCGGTCGCGTAGTGCGCGGCGACGAACGCGCGGAGCGACGGCGGATCGAGGCACGTCGCGAGATAGACCTCTTCCCACGCGATGGCCGCGATCGGCACCGGCAGCGTCGGATCGGGCACCACGATGAAGCGCGAGAGATCGTCTTCGATGCGGCACGCGGGGTCGTGCCCGTGGTCGGCGATCAGCGCTGCGTACTCGGCGCGCACCGCGTCGCAGTCGGCATCGTCCTCGCAGTGATGGGCGAGCACGATCGCGCCGTGCTCCATCGCGTGCACGAGGAAGCCCCACGGGATCGGCGCGGTGTACGTGCCGAAGTCCGCCCACTGGCCGAAGTGCGCGCCCGCCGAGGGGGGATGATGCGGGTAGGCGATCGGGGCGCAGGCGGCGGTGTGCTCCGCGCCCGCGATCGTGTCGTGCGCCGTCGTCACCGTGCACTCGGCGAACGGCGCGATCGGCGGGCGCGACGGATGCGTCGGGGGATCCTCGGTGCGCACGATGCCGCCGTCGAGCGGGCCGGCATCGGACGGCGAGGCGTCGAGCGCGATCGCCGCGTCGTGGTCGGCATCGCTCGCGTCGTGCTCGGCATCGCTCGCGTCGAGCGCCGCGTCGGTCGACGAAGGGGCGTCCGCGGGCGCGTCGATCGTCGCGGCGTCGATCGTCGCGGCGTCCATCTGCGCGCCACCGTCGGCGGGCTCGCTGGTGCCGGCGCACCCGACGAGGACCGTCATCGCGAGCACGGTGATCGGCATCGATCGCATCGTGCGAACTTAGCCGGGATCGCGGACATCGAACCAGTCGGCGGGTCGCGCAATTTTCCCTGCGTTTTCGATAGATCGCGCGGGTGTCCGCAGGAACCCAGCAATTTCAGCGGCTTACGGCGTCGATCCTGTCCCCGGGGGTGGTGGGGAGGCCGAAGCCGTCGATGCGGTCGTGGGTGCGGTAGTGGGGGTAGGAGGTGAGGCGGACGCGGCCGCCGGCGTTGCCCTCGATGACGTGGAGGGTGTCGCCCTCGACGGCGCGGACGATCGCGCTGTGGCCCCAGGTGCGGGTTCGGAGACGGACGTAGTCGCCAGGGCGCGGCTCGAAGCGCGACCATCCGGGGCCCTCCTTGGACACCCACCAGCCGCGGCGCTCGAACCAGCGGCGGATCGCGAGGTTGGTCGGCAGCAGCCAGCCGCCCTCCGAGCCGCCGGTGAACGGGACGCCGGCCGCGCGGTAGACCCACGACACGAAGTCGCTGCACCAGAGCCCACCCGGCCGCACGTCGAGCGAGAGCGGGCCGGGATACCGCGCGCGCGTCACGCCGACCGATGCGAGATCGCGACCTCGCTCCGCGCTCGCGAGCGCGACGATGCGCGCGCCGGCCGCCGGCGATCGATCGGGCCACGCAGCGGGCGGCGCCTGCACGCACGTGCGGCCGACCGCCTCGAACCCCTCCTCGCAGAAGCAGAGCTCGTCCTGCTGCTCGGTGACGCACTCACCACGCCCACCGCAGGTCACGCCCTCGCACGGCCGATGAGGTCGACAAGGCTGCGCCGAGACCGACCCCGCCGCGGCGAGGGCCAACCAGAACGGCACGACACGCGCCCGCGCGATCGACAGCACGTCTCCTCGGACGCCCGAGCCTCTGGGTCGATCTACGCGCGGCTCACGAATTCCGACGCGGCCGCGCCGCCTCGACCAAGAGGCGCCGCTCGGCGACCGCGATCGTGGTGCGCGCCGCGGAGAGCGCGCCCGGGTCGACGCTGATCGAGTCGATCCCCGCCCGCACGAGGTGCTCCGCGTAGTCCGGGTAGGTCGACGGCGCCTGGCCGCAGAGCGAGCTCGTCAGCCCATGCGCGTGCGCGGTCTCGATGATGCGGCGGATCGTGTCGAGCACGGCCTCGTCGCGCTCGTCGAAGAGCTCGGCGCAGATCTCGGAGTCGCGATCGACGCCGAGCACCAGCTGCGTCAGGTCGTTGCTGCCGATCGACACGCCGTCGATCCCCATCTTCGCGTACTCCGGCAGCCGGTACACGACTGAGGGCACCTCGGCCATCACCCACTTGATCAAGCCTCGCTGGCGCCCCAGCGCGTGCCCGTCGATCAGCTCGAGACACGCCTCCAGCTCCCAGCGCGTGCGCACGAACGGGATCATCACCTGCACGTTCGGGCACTCCTCGCGCACGCGCGCGAGGACGTCGAGCTCCATCCGGAAGATCGAAGGATCCTTCAGGTATCGGAACGCGCCGCGGTACCCGATCATCGGGTTCTCCTCGTGCGGCTCCCAGCTCGCGCCGCCGCGCAGCGCGCGGAACTCGTTGGTGCGGAAGTCGTACGTCCGATAGACGACCGGCCTCGGCGCGAACGCGCGCCCGACCCGCAGCAGGCTCTCGCTCATCCGCGAGACGAACTCCTCGGTGCGCTCCTCCTGGATCAGCGTGCGCGGATGGGTGCCGTCGAGCGCCTCGGTCAGCATCATCTCCGCGCGCAGCAGCCCGACGCCGTCGACCGGCAGCGATGCGATCTCCTCGGCGCGCTCGGCGGAGTGGAGGTTCACGTAGACGCGGGTCGCGAGCGGCGTGGCGACCGGCATCGCCCAGACCCCGCCGCGCGTGGAGATCGTGCGGTCGGCCTCCGAGCGGCTGCCGGGCTGCGCGATCGAGAGCGGCGCGCCCGACTCGCCCCGCTCGAACGCGGTGTCGCGCGCACCTCCGTCGGCCAGCGCGCTCGGACCGACCACCTCGCCGGCGAGCACCTTGCCGGCGTTGCCGTCGATCGTGATGACCTCGCCGTCGCGCAGGAGACGCGTCGCATCGCGGGTGCCGACCACGCACGGGATGCGCAGCTCACGGCTGACGATCGCGGCGTGGGACGTGACCCCTCCACCGTCGGTCACCAGCGCGGCCGCGCGCCGGAGCGTCGGCATCCAGTCGGGGCTCGTCCGCGGCGCGACGAGGATCTCGCCGCGCTCGAGCGAATCGCCGTCCTCCGCGGTGCACACGATCCGTGCTCGGCCGCTCACGCGCCCGGGCGCCGCGCCCAGGCCGCTCAGCAGCACCGCGCCCGCCGCGCGCTGCCCGCTCTTGGCCTCTCCGAACCCCTGCAGCGTGGTGATCGGGCGCGACTGCACGATCCACGTCTCGTCGCCCGCGATCGCCCACTCGATGTCCTGCGGCACCGCGCGGGATCCGGACGAGAAGTGCGCCTCGATCCGCGCGCCGAGCTCGGCGAGCGCGCGCACCTCGTCGTCGCTCAGCGCCCGCGCGCGGCGGCGCTCCGCCTCGACGTCGCGCGTGATCTGCGTGCCCTCCTCGCCGCGCACGATCTCGATCGCCTTGCTGCCGACACGCGCCGAGAGCACCGCGCCGCTCGATCGCTCGATCACGTAGGTGTCCGGCTCGACGATCCCGCCGACGACGACCTCGCCGAGCCCCCACGCCGCCTCGATCACGATCGAATCGCGCTCTCCGGTCGAGGGGTCGGCAGTGAACATCACGCCCGAGCGATCGCTGTCGATCAGGACCTGCACGACGACCGCGATCGCGGGCTCCTGCGTCAGGTTCTGCGCTGCGCGATACGACACCACGCGACGTCCCCACGCGGACTTCCAGCAGCGCAGCACCGCGTCGACCACCGCGTCGTCTCCGGAGATCCCCGTGAACGTCTCGTTCATGCCCGCGAACGAGGTGCCCGCGGTGTCCTCCTGGGTCGCGGAGGAGCGCACCGCGACGCGCACCTCGTCGCCGAGCTCCCGATACGCGCGCACGATGTCGCTCCGCAGCGAGTCGGGGACGCCGGCCTCCTCGACCATCGCCTGCAGCTCGCCGGAGGCAGCGCTCAGCGCCCTCGGATCCTCGGTGTCGAGCGAGCGCACGCGCTCGAGGAGCTTCGCCCGGACGCCGCCGCGCTCCATCGCTCCGAGGTACGCCGGCGCGGTGATCACGAAGCCCGCCGGCACGTCGATGCCCGCCGCCGCGAGCTCCCCGAGGTTGGCGCCCTTGCCGCCGGCGATCGCGGTGTCGCCCGCGCGGAGGGTGGTGATGTCCCGGATCGGGGCATCGCGCTCGCGGCGTCGCTCACCGTTCGTGCGCGCATCTTCGGAGGGCTGGGGCATGCGCTCGACGTAAGCGCGTCCGTCGACTTGGCGAGCGGCGATCGTCAGCGCGTCCAGACGCGGCGCGGCTTGGTCGCGGGCGGGCGGACGTCCTCGACCACCGCCGCGCGCACGATGCGGTGCAGACGGAGCTGGCGCGCCTCTTCGTGCTCGAGATCGATGCAGTTGAGCAGCGTCTCGCCGCGCTCGAGGACGACCGACTCGATGCGCACGGTGCGCTCGGTCTCGATCTCGTCCCGCCCGCGATAGCGGATGCGCATCGGGCGGCTCTCGAAGAAGGCGCGCTCGAGCACCGCGCGCACGCCGTCGTCGCTCGCTTGCGCGGGGATGCCGACGAAGCTGACGGTGCGCATCAGCTCCTCGAGCTTGCGCTGCGTCGCCGTCGGCAGCGCGCCGCGCACCTTGTCGAGCGCGGACGCGAGCGTGGTCGTGAACGGCAGCACGCGCATCTCGGTCGCCCAGCGGCCGAGCGCGAGGAGCAGCGTCGCCTCGCGCGCGGTGAAGTTCACGGGCGGCAGCGCGTAGGTGCGATCGAGCGCGTAGCCGCCGCCGCGACCGCGCTCGGAGTGGAGCGGCAGCGAGGCCTCGCGCAGGGCATCGAGGTCGCGGTAGATCGTCCGCAGGCTCACGCCGAAGCGATCGGCGAGCAGCTCGGCGGTGACGCCGGTGCGCCGCGCGCGCAGCGCCTCGGCGATCGCGAACAAGCGCTCGGTGCGGTTCACCGCGCAAACCTGACAGAAACCTGACGTCCTGTCAGCGGCGCTCGTTCCGACCGTCGGGATGGCGCGCGAAGCGATCCTCGTCGCGCGCGTGGACCGGCGCGTCGCTCGGCCACGGCCAGCCGCCGAAGCGCGTCGTCTGGTAGTCGATCATCGCCTGCTGCAGCTCGGCGCGCGTGTTCATCACGAAGGGCCCGTGCTGCGCGACCGGCTCGGCGATCGGGCGGCCCTGCAGCATCAGGATCTCGGCGCGCTCCTCGCCCGCCTCGAGACGGAGCTCGCGGTCGCTGCGCACGACCATCGCGGCCGCGCCGCGCTGCTCGTGATCGCCGACCCGCAGCGAGTCACCGCGGAAGAAGTAGAGCGTGCGCGTGCTCTCCGCGGTCGCAGCGGGAGGCAGCGTGATCGACGCGCGCGGCTCGAGATCGATCGTCCAGATCGCGACGTCGGAGCCGGGGCGCGCCGCCCACGAGCGCGGCGGTGGCGCGGGCGGGTGATGCGCGCCGAGACTGCCGGCGACCACCGTGAGCAGCGCGCCCGGCGTCTCCACGCGCGGGATCGACTCGCGCCAGAGCATCTCGAAGTGCGGCGGCGCGAGCTTGTCTGCGCTCGGCAGGTTCAGCCAGATCTGGAAGAGCTCGAGCGGGTTCGGTCGATCGCGGTGCAGCAGAGGGAACATCTCCGAGTGCACGACGCCTGCGCCGGCCGTCAGCCACTGCACGTCGCCGTCGCCGAAGCGCGCCGCGGCGCCGAGCGAGTCCGAGTGATCGATGCGGCCGCGCCGCACGATCGTGACGGTCTCGAAGCCGCGGTGCGGGTGCTGCGGAAAGCCCGGCACCGTGTCGCCGTGGTACATCCGCCAGCCGTCCTTGCCGGCGAAGTCTTGCCCGATCGCGCGCCCCGCGAGCGTCGCCGCCGGCCCGAGCTGCTCGTTGCCCGCCGGATACGCGTCGAGGTGGTGCACGCAGAAGAGGAACGGATCGAGCGTCGCCCAGGGGAACCCGAGAGGCGCGACGTCGAGGACGGGATCGCTCATGGCGGCGATTCTGGAGCCGACGACACCGGACGTCACGGCGCGCCGAGACGCGAAAGGCCGCGAGGAGCGTGCTCCCCGCGGCCTTCCCCGAGACGCGAAAGGCCGCGAGGAGCGTGCTCCCCGCGGCCTTCCGACGGTGACATGGCGCGGTCGAGCCGCGCCTCGCGATCAGCGGCGCCGGCGGCGCGTGATCACGGCGAGGACGCCGAGCGCCATCAGCAGCCCGCCGATCGGCGCGCCGCCACCGCTGCCCGCGGTGCGGCAG
>JALYRN010000121.1 GCA_030855295.1 Myxococcota bacterium
CAACGTGGCCCACGGCGGCCGAGGCGCCCGCGACCGAGGCGAGCACGGGCTCCTCGCTCGCGAACGCGTCGTCCGCAGGCAGCTCGATGCTGCGGCCTCGGCGCTCGAGCGCGCGGAGCAGGCCTGCGTGCGTCCATCGCGCGACGTCGGGCTGGTACGGCCTGCACGTCGCGCTCGCGTCGCTCGGCACCGAGCTGTACGCGGGCGCGCCCTTCTTCCGCTCGATGCTCGACAACGCGCAGATGGCGCTCGCGATGAGCGACGCCGCGATCTTCCGCACGTACCTCACGCTCGCGTCGAGCAGCGATCCTCTCTTCGCGCGCATCCTCGATGCGCGTGAAGAGACGATCCGCTTCGTGGTCGACATCACCGGCGCGCCGCTACTCGCGGGCGAGCCCGCGATCGCGCGCTCGATCGCACTGCGCAATCCTTACGTCGAGCCGATCCACCGCCTCCAGGTCGAGCTCCTCCGGCGCGCGCGCCGGCAGCGAGCGAGACGTCGACCCGCAGCTCGAGCGCGCGCTGCTCCTCTCGATCCACGGCATCGCCGCGGGCGTGCGCAACGCGGGATGAGCCGAAGCGGGAGTGCTCGCCCCGGAGCGCCCGGAGCGGTACCCGTCCGACCAAGCGCACCACGTGCTCGAGAGGAGCGACGCGGTACGGGAGACCGCCGCAGTCTGACCGTAGCCCGAATCGTGAGCGGCTCGACCACGACCGGATCCACAGCCTCCGGCGTCCACACCGTCACGCCATCTCTACGTGTGACGGGTCTCGCTCGCCGCAGCCCTCGGCATGATGTCGAGCGGCTGTGGTCCGCGGGAGGACGCACCGAACCCACGTCGAGCCGCCCGGAGCCGCGCGACGCGGTGGTCGCCGAGGACGCGCCGACGCTCGGCGTCATCAGGTCACGAAGCGGACGCCGGTCCGTCGTCCCTGCAGACATTCAGGTCCGCGTCACACGACAGCCCCGAAGTCAGGTCGCACGCGGGGAGAGTCGCGCAGCACGCCTGGCCAGGTCCGCCACAGAGGCTCGGATCGCACGACGCGCGGAGCGTACCGAGCGCGTCCACGGCGCTGGAGATGCTCTCGGCGTTGTCGAGGAATGCTCCCCAGCTGAGGATCGCGAGGCCTGCGGCGCACAGTCCGACGGCCGTGAGGCCCGGTCCCGGCACGAGGGCGGCATGACAAGTGGCGGCGAGGGTCGCGCCGAGAATTCCCTCGTCCCGCAACCGATTCAGCGCTGCGCCGACCGCCGTCACCGTGGGCCCCACCTGGTCGACGCACTCCTGGCTGACCAGCGGTGCCGCGACCAGCCCGGTATGCGAGAACGTCGACAAGTGCGCGTCGATGATCGGTGCGCTGACCTCCAGCAGTCGATCCATCGCCGGGCTACCGAAGCTCGAGGCGTCTGCCGTTCCCCAATCGATCGCAGCGATGCTGTCGAGCTCGTCGGCGGTGAGCTCCGCTTCGAGCGCGCCGGCGAGCTCGATCTCGAGCTCGGTCGGCGCGCGGCCCTCCACCAACTCCTGCAGTCGGTCCTCGCGGCTCAGCTCACGAATCTCGCGATCTCGGGCGCTCTCGGCAACGTTGGCGCTGCACGCGAAGAGGAATCCGCACGCAATGGCGGAACCGATCGATCGACGAAAGAACATCAGCACCTCACTCGCCACATTGGCGATCGTGATCGCTCGCATGGACGACAATGCGTCGTCCATGGGGAATCCCCTGAGGTCATCGACACGCGGGCTCCGGACATGGGCTCAAGGAATTCCCCATGGAGATCTGCGGCGATTCCCGAGACCTTCGAACCATGGAGCGCCTTGCGATCGCACTCACTGTCGTCCTGGGGCTCACCGCGTGCGGGGGACCTTCCACCGAGTCGATCGGCCCCAGGGGCGGGGCGGTCGAAGCCGCTGGAGCGCGGGTGACCGTGCCGCCGAACGCACTGGCGGAGCCGGTGGCGATCGGTGTGGCCGAGGCGGCCCTCGGGGACCTGCCGGAGCTGCCTGCGTCGCTCCGCGCGGCGGGCCCGGCGATCGCGCTCACGCCGCACGGGACGACGTTCGACGTGGCGATCACGGTCTCGTTGCCCGTCCACGATGATCCGACCACCGCGGTGGAGGTGTGGCGTCTGGACGATGACGCCGACGAGAGCTGGGAGCTCGTCGAGGAGGTGACGCCCGAGGCGGGGCTCGCCACCATCACGACCGACCGGTTCAGCTACTACGTGACGGCGCGCGTCGACGATGGAAGCGTCTGCCTCCCCGCGGGAGAGAATTGCGCAGGCGCTGCGGGCCTCTGCTGTGCGGGAACGACGTGCGACGGCGAGCGCTGCGTCGCCGACGCGGCGGATGGTGGCGCGGCGGAAGATGCAGGCGCGGCGGACGGCGGCGCCGCGCGGAGCTATTGCACCGACGAGCCCCCGACGGTGCTCTCGAGCGGTACGGGAACCGTGCTGAGGAACGGCATGTCGTGGTTCACGGTGGCCGAGGCGATCGCGGAGCACGGGGTCACCGGCGACGAGACCGCGGGGTGGACCAGCACGCTCCGCATCACGCTGACGTCCTACCCCAACGCATGCGGGATGCAGCAGGCGGCCCAGGCCCCGGAGGGCGGACAGGTCGCGTGGGTGCACATCGAGGAGCACTCCACCACGGCTCCTCCGGGATTTCCGGCGGAGGGCACGTACGGCATCGGCGGGCCGGGCGCGCCCGATCCCGAGCCCACCGACGTGCCGTATCTGCGATCCGCGTGGCTGGGACTGTTTCAGTTCTATCTTTCGAGCGAATGTTCGGCGGGAGGGGCCCCCAAGCCCATGGGAGCGACAGGCAGCCTGACGATCACGAACGTCACTCCCACGCTCGTCGAGGGCACCTACCGATGGGACTGCGGCGAATTCTGCGCCGAAGTCTCCGGCACCTTCTCCGCGCCGCTCCTCGACTGCGCGCGCGCGCCCGACACCTCCTTCTGTTGTCGCGAGCCGTGACCGCTCGGCGCGATGCGCTCGTCGGGTCTGAACGGGTCCCGTGCTCGGAGTGTTTGGCTAGCGCACATCATTTCGACGACTGGCTAGAATGGCCGCTCGGGAGACGCGTCGAACGCGCTCCGACGCGGAGAGAGCATGGCGGTCCAGCGACGACACGAACAGCGGCGCGCCTTCGCAGCCTTCTTCGTGCTGAGCTCGCTCGCGAGCGCGGTCGCATCCGACGCAGCACACGCGCAGCGCCGCAGCGCTCGTGACGCGCGGGAGCGAGCGACCGGCGCGTTCGCGTCCGTGGACCTCGGCACCTGCGCCGCGCGGCCGGAGTGGGCAGGCCGGCGCGTGCGGGCGGGCATCGTCGTGCTCGGCGACGGCGAGTGGGGGCTCGCGATCACGAGCGTGCTTCCTGCCATGCAGGGAGGCGATCACTCCGGTCTCGCGCACTGCATCGAGACCGCGCTCCGGAACGGGCCGCTCGGGGACGGGCTGCCGCTGCCGCCACCGACCGCGTTCGTCGTGGTCGGAGAGCTCGACGTGCCGAGCAGCGCCGTTCTCGCGAGCGCGATCACGGCGCGGCTCGACGCGGCACGGAGCGCGTTCGACGCCTGCGTTCGCGCGCGCGCCGCAGCAGCGCTCACACGCATCGAGGTCGCCGCGAGGATCGAGGTCCGGGGAGGGCGCGTCGAGGCGATCGGCTCGCGGTCGGCGGCCGATCCCTGGAGCGAGCTCGCGATGTGCTGGAGCGATGCGCTGGTCGACGTCACCGATCTGCCCGACGGCGCTGCCGTCGTCGCGGCGACGGTGACGCGCGCGCCGGCGCCCCCTGGAACGCTCCCTCGTCACGACGGGAGCGAGGGGGCGGTCTGCGCGTGGGGCGAGCGCCACCAGACGGGGCAGGCAGGGGAGTACGTCGTCCCCGAGCCGCGTGCGTGCCGCGCCGGGCTCGCGTGCTGCTACGGCGGCGGCATCCCCGGGCTGAGCTCGAGCTGCATGCGCGTCGGTCGCCGTCGCTGTCCGGCGTTCCCCTGACGCGCGAGCTCGGTGCCGCCATCGACGGCATCGGCGGGCGCGCGTGAGCGCACCGAGACGGCGGGCGTGCTCTACCCGACCCGTGACGAGCCGAGCGTGATGGTGGACTGCGCGAGAGCGGCTGTGAGGGCATCCTCCGCGGCCCGATCGAAGACGCCACGATCGTCCGGCTACTCGGTCGTGTCCGGCTCCCCGGCCGCGAAGCCCTCCTCGAGCGCGATCGCGATGCTGTGCGTGAGCAGGTCGATGTCGCGCGCGAACGAGTCGAGCCGAGTCGGGCGAAGACTCCGAGCCCGAGCCGGAACTCGCGGTCGTGCCCCGTCGCGACTACGACGACGCCACCCGAGCGAAGCCTTGTTCGTGGTGGAGGTCTCTCCTCGCTGAGCGTCGATCGCGGGGCGAAGGCACGACTCTACGCGGAGAGCGGCGTCGCCGAGTACTGGGTCGTCGACGTCGCCGACCGCCTGGTCGAGGCTTCGCGTTCCATTCTCGTGTGCGCGGTGGCCTTTCCCGGCGATGCGGCGCGCGAACTCGGCCTGGGTGAGCCCGGTGATGCGCCGCATGCGCCGGACCGCGTCGCCCACCGCGAGCTCGCCCTCGGCCGCCGCGCTGAAGAGCGCGCGACGCTCGTCGCGGCGCTCGTCGTCGCTCAGCTTCCGCATTCGGCCCATGGATCAGCACACCTCCCGGAGGCCCGCGGAGACCCGGCGGATCCACGGCTCGCACCGGGTCACGATCATCACGGCATCGCCTCACGATCGCGTGCGCGACGTGATCGCGCGCATGAAGGCGCACGGCATCTCGCAGCTCCCCGTGACCGACGACGGCAAGCTCGTCGGCGCCGTCGCGAAGGTCGATCTGCTCGGGTATCTGGTCAGCGGCGAGCACTCGCTCGACTCCGCGATCGGACCGCTGATCGAGAGCGACTACGCGACCGTCTCGCCGCGCACGAGCATCGAGAACCTACAGGGCCTGCTCAACGACCCGCGCATGGCGATCGTGATCGAGGACGAGCAGATCGTGGGCGTGGTGACGAAGATCGATCTGATCGACTATCTCGCGCGCCGCGCGACCTGAGAGCCTGAGAGGCCGTGTCGCGCGGCCGGACTGCGCGGCTGGATCAGCTCGGCACGACGAAGCAGGCGGAGCCCGCGCCGGTGGGGCTCGGCACGCACGCGAAGCCATTCGCGCAATCGGAGTTGCTCGTGCACGCCGCGAGGCAGACCAGCCGCGTTGCCCACCGGGCTCCTCCATGGTCAGACCGCTCGTCAGCGGAGCTCGAAGAACGAGATGGTCGGATCGCACTGCGCGTCGGTCGCGCTTCCGGCGCGGGTGCGGGTCGTCGTCCCGCGGCTCCCGGTGTGGTAGCCGCAGACGCCGGCGACGTCGTCGATGCCCAGGAAGTCGACGCCGAGCCCCACTCCCCAGCTCGAGAAGCGCACCTCGCGCGTGTTCACCTCGGTGCGCTCGGCGTACGCGGTCTCCCAGCCCGAGGTGCCGATCGCGGTCACGCCGAGCGTCAGCGCGTTGCGCGTCGTGGTGGCCGAGCAGGTGTCGGGCGCGCGGTAGCCATAGGCGAGCGGGATCGGACGGTATTGACCGTTCTCGGGATCGGCAGGCTCCCACTCGGTCACGTAGCGACACTGGCGCGCGCCGCCGTAGGTCACGAGCGTGCCTCCGCTGCGACAGCACGTGTAGGAATAGGTGCCGTATCCGCCCGAGCTCTGCTTCGTGTGGCTGCCGACCGAGCGGTAGGCGATGTAGTTGTTGCGCCACGAGTGGCCGCTGATGCAGTCCTCGCCGGCGCAGCCCGTGCTGCTGCTCGAGAGCGCCTCGCCGACGACCCCGACGCCGACCTCCTCTGCCGACTCCTCCATCGCCGGCGCGCCGACCCGGAGCACCTCGCCCGCGACCCGGATCTCGCCGGCGATCCCGCCGAGGTAGGCCTGCGCGAGATCCTCCGATCGGAAGAGCTCGCCCGACTCCTCGTCGCGGAAGCGAACGTCGCCCGAGACCACGCTCGCGCCGCGGACGCCGATCAGCGCGCCCGACTCGTCGAGGACCGGTACGCCGCCCATCTCCTCGATCGCGAAGCGATAGAGCTCCTCCATGCTCGCGAACTCCCGGCTCCGCACGTCGACCACGCCGGTGAGCTCGGGATCGATCGCCACGCGGAAGTCGCCGTTGTCGGCGATCTCCGGCGCGATCGGTGCGAGCCCCTCGTCGTGGGGGAGCTCGGTCGGCTGGGTGCACGCCAGCGCGCCGAACATCGCGCCGATCCAGATCGAGCCCTTCGCGAACCTCGTGTCGTCCATGTCCTCTTGTCTCCACAGGCGCGCTGCCGCGCGCCTCGTCGATCGCGAGGCACAGCAAGCGTCGAGCCGCGCGCATTTCCGCGTGTGCACGCGTCGCGGTCACGCTCGAGTCGCGCGCGCGCCCGTGCGCGCCCGCGCTCGATCAAGAGGCTGCGGGCGAGATTACCGCATGATTCGGCGATCCATTCCGCAACGAGCGCCCGCCTCGAAGGAGGCCGCGGCACAGGCGCTCGATCCGCGTGCGGCCCGCGCCCTGAGGTCGGGGCGGCGGTGCTTGAACGCACCTGCCGCGTCGCTCACGCTCTCTTCATGTCCGCGCCAGCCCATCGCGCTCGCACTCTCGAGGACTTCCTCGCGATCCCCGAGGACCGTCGGTTCCACGAGCTCCTCTCGGGTGAGATCGTCGAGAAAGCGACGCCGAGCGGCGAGCATGGCGGCGCACAGAGCAGCGTCGTCGGGGCCATCTTGCCGTCCTATCAGCGCCGCGTCGGCGGCCCGGGTGGCCCCGGCGGCTGGTGGATCGCGACCGAGGTCGAGGTGTTGCTCGAGACCGGCGAGCTCGTCCGGCCCGACGTGCTCGGTTGGCGGCGCGAGGCGTCTCCCACGCGGCCTTCGGGCTTTCCCGTTCGTCTGCGGCCTGACTGGGTCTGTGAGATCGTCAGCCCGCACAACGCGAACGTCGACACCGTGAAGAAGCTGCGCATCTATCACGCGGCGCGCTTGCCTCACTATTGGATCGTCGATCCCCGCGACGCGACGTTGACCGTGATGCGCTGGGCCGAGCCCGGCTATCTCGCGATCCTTCGCGCCGAGCGGGGCGAGACCGTCCGCCCCGAGCCATTCGAGGCGATCGAGGTCGCGGTCGGCACGTTGTTCGGCGACGACCTGGACGAGTGAGCATCGCAGCCTCGAGCGCGACGACCCACATGAAGCGCGCGTCGAACGCGCAGAGACGCGACGCGATGTCGCGCGGCGCACGCAGACCGAGCGCCACGATCGAGTGGCAGCGCGGCGTGAGCACCGGCGGACGCAGCCAGAAGGAGCCGTGCCCGGTCGGAGCCGCAGTCACGCACGCGAGATGGCAGAGCCCGTGCTCGGGCAGGGCGCAACGCAGGTACTCCTCGAAGTCGCGCAGTGATCGAGTGCAGCTCCGCGCCGGCGGTCAGCTGAGGTCGTCGAGCGAGAGCTCGCGGTCACCGCACCCGCTCCAGGTCCGGATCCGGATCCGACGAGAAGCGACTCGTGAGCTCCTCCGTGACCGCGTCGGGCTCCGTGAGGTCGAGCAATCCATCGGCGCCATCGTGAGGTCCACCGACGTCCACGGTGCCGACCAGCTCTCCGTCGATGATCGTCGCGATGCTGGCGCACGAGCTGCGCAACCCGCTGGCGCCGATCAGCACGGCGGCGCACATCCTCCGGCGCTCGGGCCACGGCGGTGCGCCGGTCGCGCGCGCGAGCGAGATCATCGAGCGTCAGGTCGGCCACCTGACGCGCCTGGTCGACGACCCGCTGGACGTCTCGCGCGTCACGCGCGGGCTGGTCGAGCTCGATCGCCGGCCCGTCGATCTCCGCTCGGTGGTGTCGGCGGCGACGGAGCAGGCGAGGCCCCTCATCCAGTCGCGCGGCCACCAGCTCGAGACCACCGTCGGCGCCGGCCCGCTCATGGTGGAAGGTGACTTCCACCGGCTGGTGCAGGTGGAGTCGAACCTCCTGCACAACGCGGCCAAGTACGCGCCGCAGGGCGGCATGATCCACGTCCGACTCCGGGAAGACGGGAAGGACGTCGTCCTCCAGGTCAGCGACACCGGGGTGGGTATTCCATGCTGGTCGCGCTCACCGGCTACGGGCAACCCCACGACCGCGCGCTGGCCATGGCGGCGGGCTTCGACCACCACCTCGTCAAGCCCGCGGACGTCGACCGTCTCGTCGAGATCCTCGAGCGTCGCGAGGCGTAGCCACGCCCGCCATCGACCTGCGATCCGCGTCCCCGCGCTCCCGAGCGCGACCGCGGCCGCCTCGACTTGTGCTCGATAGATAGGTAGGCTAACTAACGTTCTGTGCCGGAACCCCACGTCGCTGCTGGACGCAGGCTGGAGCGACTGCTCGTCGTGCGGCTGCTCTCGGTGCAGTCCGCGGTCGAAGCGAAGCTCGATGCGGGCCTCGCCGGCATGGGGCTGACGCCCGCGGGGTTCAGGCTCGTCGGTGTGCTGATGGGCGAGCCCGAGGGGTTGAGGCAGCGCGAGCTGGCCGATCGGCTCGGCGTACGACCTCCCACCATCTCGGCGGCGATTCCCCGCCTCGAGGCGCTCGGCATCGTCGAGCGGGTCGACGACCCCGACGATCCGCGCGCGTGGCGGGTGCGTCTCTCCGCCAGAGCGCCGCTCGTCCCCGGCGTCGAGCTCCTCGAAGCGCTCGATCGCGAAGTCTTCTCGTCGCTGTCGAAGACCGAGCGCCGCTCGCTCGCGAGCTTGCTCGAGCGCATCGGCGAGCGTGTTTCCCCTCCACGGAAGATCCGATGAGCATCGAAGTGTCCCTCTCCCCGCGCGCGCGCGCCTGGAACGCTGCGATGGTCGCGCGTCCCGGATCTCTCGACCTCCACATCGACGCGTCGCGGATCGACGGCGAGATCCCGCGCGCGCTGCGCGGCGGGCGCGTGCTCTCGAACGGACCGGGGTGGACGCGCATTGGTGACAAGCTCGCGCATCCGTTCGACGGACACGGATACGTACGCGCGTTCGAGCTCGCGCACGACGGCTCCGTGCAGCTCCGCGCGCGTTTCGTCGCGACTCGCGCACATCGCGACGAGGCCGCGGTCGATCGCATCGTCCACCGCGGGCTCGGGACGAACGTCGGAGACCACTTCTGGGAGAACCTGCGCCTCGGCGCGGGGCGCAACGTCGCGAACACGACGATCGTGCCTTGGGCCGGAAAGCTGCTCGCCGGATGGGAGGGTGGTGTGCCCCACGCGCTCGACGCGGAGACGCTCGACACGCACGGCGAAGAGACGTTCGGAGGCGCGCTGTCCGGCCACGCCACGCTCGCCCACACGCGTCACGACGTCGCGCAGGAGCGCCTCGTCTTCTGCAGCATCACGATGGGTCCGAAGACGAAGCTCACGTTCCGCGAGGTCGACTCGCAGGGGCGCGTCGTGGACACGCGCAGCGCGGAAGTGTCGGGCCCGATGCTGGCGCACGACTTCGTGATCACGCCGCGCTGGTACGTGATCGGCGCGAACCCACTGCGGTTCAAGTACGGAGAGCTCGCGCGGACGCTCCTCGGCGCGTCGACGCTGATCCGGTGCCTCGAGACGAACGATGCAGTCCCCGGTGCGATCCATCTCGTCCCGCGTGGCCGCCCGGGGCCCGTGTGCACCGTGACGCTCCCGGGACGCGCGTTCGTGGTGCACTACGGCAATGCGTTCGAGCAGGGGGACGTGGTGCACGTCGACGCGTGTCTGTTCTCGACGTTCGCATTCGGCGCGGAGTTCGGATACCAGGGCCCGAGTCGACCGCTCGATCCTACGTTGCCGGATAGGCGCGCTCCGCAGCGCCTGTATCGCATGTCGATCCGCGAGGGGGCGAGCGAGGGCACCTGGGAGCAGCTCGCATCGCACGGGATCGACTTCCCGCGCGTGCACCCCGCGCACGACGGCGTCGACACTCCCTGGCTCTTCGGGGCGACGAGCGTAGACACGAATCGAAGCGATCCTTTCGACTCGATCATCGGAGTCGACCTGCGAGACCGTGCGCGTCCGCCGCAGATGTGGACCGCGCCGCACGACACCTTCGTCGGCGAGCCCCTCTTCGCGCCGTCGGCCGAGCGCGCCGACGCGGGGCATGTCCTCGCGCTGATCGCGGATGGCATGCGCGAGCGTACGACGCTCGCGATCTTGGACGCCGAGCACCTCGCGGCGGGCCCCGTCGCGAGCGTGCACCTGCCGCTGCTCCCGTTCGCCTTCCACGGCCACTTCGAACGACGCTGCAGACGGTCGTGCGTCGGACGATCGAGTCCTCACGGACACTCGAGCCGGCAGTCGCCGACGCAGCCGAGCTCGGGCTCGGCGCCACAGGTCATCGAGCACACGGCGCCGGTGTCGCAGTCGAGCCGGCAGGTCGCGCCGTCCGGGCACACCGCGTCGCAGACCGTCGCCGGCCGGCAGCGATAGCGGCACTCGGGCTCGGCGCACGTCCACTCGCAAGGCAGCGCGGAGTCGCACTCGGCTTCGTCCGCGCTCGCGCTGGCGTCGTCTCCGCCCGCGTCCGAGCCCGAGGCGGCATCGCGCGACCCGTCCACGCGATCGGCATCGAGCGCTGCGCCGTCGAGCGAGGCGTCGTCGTGCGTGCCGTAGCCGATCCGACCGCACGCGACGATCGAGGCGAGCAGCACCAGCGCGGATCGCGCGAGCCCCGTCCTCATTCGCCGAGACTACACCGCGCCGCGTGCCCGAGGCACCGGGGAGCCGCTCTACGCGCGATCGAGACCTACGAGCAAGCGAATCCCTATCTCGAGCGAGGGTCTCGTGCGGGACCTCGATCGGCTGTTCACCGTCGCGCCGAGGGTGGCTGGCACGACGTTCGTCGCCATGGCCGGCATCGACCTCGACCTCGTGCTTCCGACACCGCCATCCCCCTGGGGCGGAATCGAAGCGCGCGGCGGGGAGCGTCCTGCGCGCGATGGGCGGTCCGATGTGCAAGTCGCTGCACGCATCGCGTCGGTCGAGACCGAATTCGCGAGCTTCCCGCGCATCGCCCACGCGGCACCCGACCTGCAGTGGCGGCGGGCATGTGCACGACGAAGCTCTCGGTGATGGTGGCCCTCTCCCTCCTCGCGCTCGGGCTCGGGCCCGGCGCCCCAGTCGCGCACGCGCAGGAGCACGCGCAGGATCTCACCTTCCCCGCACTCCAGTACGCGGCGCCGACGCCGCTCGAGACGACGCGCGCCGAGGCCTACCGAGCGGAGCGCGGGCGCTCGCTCGGGCTCGGGATCGCGGGCATCGCCACCGGCGCCGTCGGCATCGTCATCGGCGGTCCCGTGCTCCTCATCGCCGGAACGACCCGCACGCACTGTTCGGGCAGCTTGTGGAGTGGCACTCACAGCTGCGCCTCGCTGCCTGACAATACCGGCAGCGTCGTGGGTGGCGCGCTCTCGATCGGCGTCGGCTTCGTGGCCGTGATCACGGGCATCGTCCTCATCGCAACACGCCCGCGCAGGCCCGGGCCGACGCTTTCGTTCGGCGGCGACTCGACCTCGGTGTCGATCTCGATCGACGGCACGTTCTGAGGCGTCTGGCCGTGACGTCGTGTGTGCTGGGAACCAGGTCGCGGAGAGCCAGCAGCACGGTCTCGGGCTGGGCCTGTACGCCGAGCGGTGATCCGCCGTTCCTCGTGTCGCTCACGCGGTCGCATCGAGCAGAGCTCACTCGGGAGGCGGGTTGCGCAGCGCCTCGAGGTTCTGGCAGGCCGTCGCTCGGCCGGCCTCGCACGCGCGGCGCAGGAGGTCCATCGCGCGCGCCAGGTCGAGCGGGACGCCGGTGCCCTGCGCGTACGCGAGCCCGAGGTTCGAGCACCCCATCGCGTCGCCGCCGTCGCACGCCCGCTGGTAGAGCTCCGCAGCGCGCGCGACGTCGGCCGCGACGCCGCGACCGTGCGCGAGCATGTACCCGAGGTTGCCGCACCC
>JALYRN010000810.1 GCA_030855295.1 Myxococcota bacterium
GCGTCGACCCGCCGCGACGTCATCTCCTCGCGCACCACCCCCGCGATCTCGGCCACGTTCGGGCTCTCGCCCTCCGCGGCGACCCACCGATCGAGCGCCGCGATCACCACCGCCCTGCCTCGCTCCACCCACTTGTAGACGCGATCGCGCGACAGCGGCTCGTCCGCGTCGAGCGCCGCCACCAGCTCCTCGAACTCGGCCTCGAGCACCAGCCGCCGCAGCGCCGCCCGCGCCTGCAGCCTCCGCAGATGCCGCACCGCCGCCGCGGGCTCGGTCTCCTCGAGGTGCGCCGCCACGTGCTCCTCGATCGTCCCCACGATCCGCTCGATCACCTCGACATCGATCGCCCGCTCGTCTTCCCCCTCGAGCCGCTCGATCAGCGAAGTCCCTTCCTCCTCGCCCGCGGCGCGCCGCTCGAGCCCGCGCTGGACCGGATCGCGCGAGCGCACCCGGATCCCGTCCACCTTCTTCCGCCGATGGATCGTCGCCACCCACTTCACCGCCTGCAGCGGCGCGCTCGCCTCCATCCTCAGCACGTTCCGCCCGATCGCGATCAGCGTCTCCTGCCGCGCGTCCTCCGCATCGACCCCCGTCGCCGGAAACGTCGCCCGCAGCCAGGCCTCGATCGTCCGCCACCGCCCATCGTGCCGCGGATCGAGCGGCGCCCCCGAGGCACGCAGCGCGACCAGCGCATCGAACAGCGTGTCGGGAGACGTCATCGCAGCCCTGGGACGTACCCCAGAGCGCCCCCCGACTCAACGCCGCCGCACGAGCACGTCAGACGAGCACGACTTCCCCGCGCGGCAGACCCGCAGCGACGCACGCCGAGACATCCGGCGCGCGTCCGTCCCAGTGCGGCAGGAGCGTCTCGTCGCCGATCGACGTTCCCGCGGAGACGAGCCGTGCGCCGGTGATCAGGCGCAGCGTATCGACGGAAGCGCTCGACATCGCGGTGGGCACGCACGGCACGAGCACACCGTCGGGTCTCCGCACCTCGAAGCCGGCGGCATCGGAGCGCACGATCGAGAAGCCGCCCTCGTGCACCAGCCGATGATGCGCCGGACAGAGCAACACGAGATTGCTCATCGTGGTCGCTCCGCCGTGCGCCCAGTGCTCGAGATGATGCGCGTCGAGCCACGCGTGGTTCGTGCACGACGGGAAGCGACAGGAACGATCTCTCAGCTGCAGCGCGCGCCGTCGCGCGCCGCTGACCACGCGCGTTCGCGCTCCGATCTCCACCACGGTCCCCGAGTCGTCGGTGCGAATCCCGAGGAGCGTCGCGTCGCACGACACCCGACGAAACGTCTCCGCGGGAACGCGCGCTCCATCGTCGAGCGTCGCGGCGAGCGCGCCGGGAGCACCACCGAACGCGTCCGGCTGCAGATGCACGACGACCTGTGCTCTCTCCGCACCGCAGCGGTGCTGCTCCGGCGCACCGTCGCGCTCGCCGGCAACGAACGCGTCCGCGATGCGTACCAGCGCGTCCGCGCGATCGATCGGGACGCCCTCGCCTCCCAGCCCACGCGCGAGCTCGATCGCTCCCCACACCAGCGCCGCCTCGTCGGGATGGAGCTGCGCCTCGATGCGGACCATCCCATCGTCCGTGACGCGCTCGCGCACCCAGCGCTCGGGCGGCTCGTGGCTATCGATCACCTCGCCGCGCTCGTCCCGCACCACGCGCCGGATCCCGCGACAGATGATCTCGAGGTGCGCCGCCGTCGCGTGCAGCGCCATGCCGAGCAGCGCGGCCTCGTTGGACGCATCGGCGACACGCGTCAGCGCGCGCACCTTCGAGTACGAGAGCCGCGCTACGCGGAACGCCTCGTCGATCGCCGCGAGCTTCCCCAGCGCGCGCGCGACCCGGATCTTCTCGCGCGCCGCACCCGGCGCGAGCCCGATGCGCCAGCTCAGCCACCCGGCGAACGACCGCGCGCCGTGCAGCGCCCAGATCCCGGCCGGCTCGAGCTCACGAATCAGCGAGAGCTGCCGATGCGTCGCCGCCTCGAGATGCGCCGACAGCTCCGCGAGCTCCGACTCCAACGCTTCGACCGCAACCGGTATCGCCCCGAACATCCGCATGAGCACCAGTCGCAACTGGCACGCTCGAACTGACGCAATCGAGTCAGAAACGCGAACCTACGCGCGCCACGCAGGCCCCGTGTAGAACCGGACCAGCCTGCGTCTCGAGGCTCTCGCCGAGTGCTCCGACGTGCCTTTCGAGCCGGCGAACGGGTACCAAGCAACGGCCGCGGCTCCGCTCCGAGCCTCGCGGTTCGCGTCGCGCACCGGACACCACGATCTCGCATTCTACGTCCAGCTCAGGCGTGGTGACGCTCTCCGCGAGCCACCGCGTCGTAGAGCGCATCGAGAGCGTCATCGAACGAACGACCTGGGCCGAGGAACCCCTCGCTCGTCCACTCGACTCCGATCCAGTGGGCCTGACCGGTGGAAGCCCAGCAGAGCCAATCGCCGTCGACTTCCCAGAATCCGCGAAGATCCAGCTCTACGAGCTTCGCGGTGATGCGCGGATCTTCCATGCCGTACTCCGCGGCGAGCGACTCGCCGGTTCGGATCTCCGCAGCAGGGACGATCTGCCCAGACCAGCCGTACTCGAGATCCAATCCGCCGAAATTCTCGTAGAGCTCGCGGAGCGCAGCCGGACATGATGCTGGGAGGGTCGTCAGCGGCATCCTCGGCCGGAGCCCTGGCGCACGCCGATTGGCGACATCTCCGAACCGAGCGACGACCTCGGACGACCACGGATCCGCGGGGTCGGCAACGTGCAGCTCGATCACCAAGGATGAAGCCGAAATCAGAGACTGGATGAGTCGCTTCGTCGGCGGCTGCACGACGCGGCGGCCGAGCTCTTCCAGCGCACCGCGCGGGTCCTCGATGAGCGCGACGAATTCCGGCGGGACCTGCTCTGCGAGCTCTGCGTCGAGAGCCGAGACATCCGCTCCTGCATTCACCCTCTCCGCTGCTCAGATCGCGTCGCAGCGCTCGATCAAGGTGCGCAGCGCGAGCGCGAGAGGCTCGTCGCCGTCGCGGGTTCGGTGCTCAATCGCTCGCTCGACGCTCGTTCGTGCGCGGCCGATGACGCGCGGCGCGGCGCCGTAGACAGGCAAGGTCGAGAGGGCGGTGGTGGTGCGGGACTCGATGTCGGGGTTCCACAGCCCGGCGTCGGCGCGGAGCTCGGCCTCGACGAGGACGCTGACGTGGGCGAGGGAGCGGAGGGCGGGCTCGAGGGCGCGGCCGTGCGCGGCGGGGGAGCTGGCGAGGAGGTGCAGGCCGCGGTCGCGCGAGGAGCCTTCGCGCACCAGCGCGACGCCCAGAAATCTCCGCGCCCGGAGGCCGGGGAGCGGGTCGTCGTGCATGGCCTGGTGGACCGCGGGGGTGTCGAGGACGTCGATCGCCTCGCGCCAGCGCTGCAGCTGGACGAGCGCGCCGCCCCAGCCGGTGCGTACCCACGCCTCTTTCCCGCGCCGCGCTCGCGCGCTGCCGCGATCGACCTCGTCCATCGCGGCGCGCCACTGCGCACGCGCGTCGTCCTCTCGGCCGAGGCGGCCGAGGGCGTCGACGAGGTAGGCGCGGCTGCGCGCGGAGTCGCCGGGCGCGTGCGCGAGCGTGGCGTCGAGCGCGATCTCGAACGCGGCACGCGCCGAGTCCCACT
>JALYRN010000811.1 GCA_030855295.1 Myxococcota bacterium
CTCCGGGACCTACCGTCCGCGCGCGCGGCGCGCGCTCTCGTACGGTCCCTCCGGGGCGAGCACTCCGGTTGGGTCAGGCGCCGAGCCGATTCGCGAGCGCGACGTAGCCCGCGCGCGCATCGTCCGCGCTCGTGCCCTTGCGCTTGGACCACGCGTCGTACTTCGCGCGCCCGCGCGGATCGAGCATGCCGGGGCGGCTCCCGGACACGTCGCCCGCGGTCGCCTGCTTGTACCAGCCGTAGAGCTCGAGCATCTCGCTCGTGCCCGGCGCCTTCGGCAGCCCGTTCACCCGCTTCACCGCCGCCTCGAAGTCCTCGACTGTCGCCATGTTCGCCTCCGGCGCGCGAGCCTACCGCGTCGCGGCGCCGAGAATCAGAAGCGCGCGCTGGTTCACGCGCGGATGCTAGCTGAAGGCGCGATCAGTCGGGAAGCGCGAGGTGCCAGCCGAGCTCGCGGGACAGCTCGAGCAGCACCTCGTGACCGCGCACGCTGCCGCCCTTCGCGTTCAGGCGCGGGCTCGCCACCGCGATGCCGCCCCGGCCGGTCGCGACCGCGACGATCACGCCACTGACGCCGCTCTTCGCGGGCAGCCCGGTCGCGCAGAGGTACGCGCCGCTCTCGTCGTACATCCCGCACGTCGCCATGATCGAGACCACCGTGCTCGCGGTGCGCGCCGAGAGCACGCGCTCCCCGGTGTCGGGCGCGAGGCCGCCGGTCGCGAGCACCGCCGCGAGCCGCGACGCCTCGGCGACGCCGCCCTCGATCGAGCAGAGCGCGAAGTACACCTCGAGCACCTCCTCGACGTCGCCGGCGATCACGCCGTTCGCCTTCAGGAAGTACGCGATGCTCCGGTTGCGATCGCCGGTGCGCCGCTCCGATGCGAGCACGCGCTGGTGGATCGGCAGCGTCTCTCCGTAGAGCCTCTCCGACCACCGCTCGATCCACGCGATGCGATCCTCGAGGTGCCCCTCGAGCATCCCCGAGAGCGCGATCGCGCCCGGATTGATCAGTGGATTCGCGGGGATGGGGCCGTGCGTCTCGAGCCGCGCGAGCGACGCGAAGCCGCCTCCGCTGGGCTCCCTGCCGACCACGCGGAACACCTCGTCCTCGCCGCGCTCCTCGAGCAACCCCGCGAGCACGAGCAGCTTCGCCGAGCTCTGGAACGTGAAGCGGTGATCGTCGTCACCGGCGCGCAGCACAGTTCCGTCGCGCAGCGTGATCGCGGCGCTCAGCGCGTCGAGCGGCGCGTTCGCGAGCTCGGGGATGTACGCGGCGGGCTCCCCCGCGCCGTTCGCTCGCGCCCGCGCCACCGCGCGCTCGAGCACCTCCGCCACCCGCGACCGATCCGCCATCGCGAGAGCATCGCCCGTTTCGACGCCGAGCGTCAGTCGTCGGCGCGCGCGGCGACCTGGCCCACGCTCAGCGGGGCCAGCGGCGCTGCTGCTTGATCGTCTCGCAGAGGAGCTCGAGCTCGGCCGCGTCGAGCGCGGCGATCTCTACCGCGCGCGCGTCCGACCAGCCGAGCCCGAGCAGCTCGCACGCGAGACGCACAGCCGTCCGGAGGCCTTCCTCGCGACCTTCCTCGCGACCTTCCTCGCGACCCCTCGCAAGGCCCTTCGCGAGCCCTTCCGCGACGTACTTGCGCGCGAAGTCGCTCTGGTACTCGTATCGCTGCGCCTTCATCTTCGCCTCCAATGCTGCTCGCGCCTCGATCCCCAGCGCATGCAGAATCGCGTCCGCATAGAGCTTGCCACGGTCCTCGTCCCCCTGCGCCACGACCGCCGCGCCGATCAGCGCGGCGACCCCGACATCCTCGGCGCCCACCTCTTGCCCGTGCGCGAGCACCGAGAGCACCGCGAGCTCCGGACATCGCGATGCCACCTCGGGATCGACGATCCGCGGCACCTCCGCGGGCCCGATCACCAGCGGTGCGAACGCGCCTCCGTGGAACGACTCGATCGGCCGTCGCGCCCACGCCGCCACGACCGGATCGAGCGCGATCACCACCAGCCAGGTCATCCGGCGGTGCGTCGCGTGCGCGCTCGCCGCGTAGAGCGGCCAGCTGGCGCGCTTCTTCGCGTCGCAGCTCCCCTGCACCTCGACGACGACCACGACCTGCTCGCCGACGAGCACGAGATCGGCGCTGTACACGGAGGGCTCGAGCTCGGAGAACGCCTCGCGCGCGATCGTGATCGCACCGCCGAGCTCGATCCCGAGCGCGCTCCGCAAGAGCACGGCGGCCGCCGACGGCGACTCGCGCAGCAGCAGCAAAGGAAGCTCATGGCGGGTCGTCGGCACGCAGGCACGCAACGCACGTCCCGTTCCGGCCCGCACGAAGCGCGATCGCACACGATTCGTTGCGCCGACTGGCGGATCCGCCGAGGCCGCCCGGCGGCCGCCACCCGCGACTGGGCTCGGTGCGAGACCTGCTCTGGGGAGCGCTCTCGCCGTCTGGACGACCGCTGCTACTCGGCGGCGGCCGTCGTCGCCGCGCGCGCGGCGTCGGCGAAGCGATGGACGATGTCGGCGGCGCGCTCGATGCGTTCGATGCCGTCGACGCTCTTGCCAGCCTGGAAGTACTGCTGGTAGCCGCTGCCCTCGAGCGACGCCTTCTTGAGCTGCCACACCGAGCGCAGCGAGTAGAAGGAGCGCATCCAGTGCTTGGCGCGCGGGTGCTGCAAGAGGCGCCTGCCGAGCCAGCCCGCCTTGGTGCCGATCGCTTTCACGTACGGCGTCTCGATCACCGCAACCGGCACGCCGCTGATCTTGTCGGTGAGCACGATGTCCTCGGCGCGCGCGCCGACGATCGCGCGCTTGTAGTCGTCGTGCGCGCGGCACTCCTCGGTCGCGATGAAGCGCGTGCCGACCTGCACGCCGGCGTAGCCGAGCCCGAGCATGCGCGCGAAGGTGCGCTCGTCGCCGACGCCGCCCGCGCACACGACCGGGCGTCCGAGTGGCGCGAGCTCCTCGAGCAGCGCCTCGGGGCTGCGCTCGCCGGCGTGACCGCCCGCGCGCGAGTTCACCGCGATGAAGCCGTCGACCCCGCCGTCGAGCGCGCGCTCCGCCCACTTGCGGCTCGTCACGTCGTGATAGACGAGCCCGCCGAGCGCGTGGACCTTCTCGACGACCCAGCGCGGGTTGCCGAGCGCGGTCACGAAGAAGCGCACGTCTTCCTCGAGCGCGATGTCGATCCACTTCCGCATCCGGTCTTCGTAGATCTTCGACGACTTCTCGACGATCGCGTTGAAGCCGATCGGCTTCGAGGTCATCCGCCGGATCAGCCGCAGCCCCTCGCGCAGCTCGTGGCGATGCACGAACGACATCGAGATCGGCTGTACGATCCCGAGCCCGCCCGCCTCGCTGACGGCCGCGATCAGCTCGGGGTTCGAGCACGGGTACATCGCTCCGCAGATCAGCGGGACGTCGATCCCGACGCTGCGGGTCAGAGGCGTGTCGAGCAGGCGAGCGGGGGTCATGGCACGGCGGTGTAGCACTGTCGCCGCGCGCTCACGTGCGATCGCGCCGCACGCTATCGCCTCGCGCCGCCGATCCGCTCGCACGCCGCGCGATAGCCGCCGTCGCACGCTCGCTGGTAGTGCGGTCGCGCGCGCTGCGGCGACGCGGTGCCGCCGACGAGGCCCGTCTCGTACGCGCGGCCGAGGTTGAAGC
>JALYRN010000812.1 GCA_030855295.1 Myxococcota bacterium
GCGCCGGAACGGCAGCAGGGCCGCCGCCGCGCCCGCCGCCGCGGCGCCGCCGAGCACCGCGCGACGGGAGAGGTGTCGTGCCTTCTTCGACGCGCTCACGGAGCCTCCTCGATCGTGATCGTGCGGTGGCGGAACGCATCGGTGCGGACGAGCGCCAGCACCAGCGTGCGCAGGTCGTGGCCGCTCTCCTCGAAGGCCGCGCCCACCTCGTCGAGCGTACACGTGTCGCTCGTCGCCTCGGTGCGTCCGAACGTGCTGCGGAACCACTGCCGCGTGACGCACGACTGCACGTCCGAGCTCGCGGCGAGCCGCGTGACCATCTCGGCGGCTCCGTCGAACGTTCCGTTCGCATCCTCGGTCGCGATGATCTCGCCGGTCGCGTCGACGTCGAAGCCCTCGTCGGTGTCGCGCCACGCGCCGATCGCGTCGAAGTTCTCGAAGCCGAACCCGATCGGATCCATCAGGCGGTGGCAGCTCGAGCAGCTCGGATCGGTGCGGTGCTGCTCGAAGCGCTGCCGCGTGCTCAGGCTCGGATCGGGATCGGGCGGCACCACGATCAGATCGGCGGGCGGCGGCGCGATCGACTGGCAGAGCACGCGCTCGCGGATGAAGACACCGCGGAGCACCGGTGAGCTCTGCTCGGGGCGCGCGTGCCGCGCCATCACGCCGGGGAGCATCAAGAGCCCTGCGCGCTGCGCGGGGTCGAGGTCGACCCGCACCATCTCGTCGCCGACGACGCCCTCGATGCCGTAGACCTCCGCGAGGCGCTCGTCGACGAACGTGTAGGGAGCGGTCAGCAGCTCGTCGAGGGTGCCGGTCGAGTCCCAGAGCACGTGATCGATCAGGCGCTCGGCCTCGTGCGTCATCGACGCGACGAGCGCGTCGTCGAACTCGGGGTAGCGCGCCGGGTCCTTGGTGACGCCGGTGAAGTCGAGCTCGAGCCAGTGGATGTAGAACTCTCGCATCGCGTCGCGCGCGCGCTCGTCGGCGAGCATGCGCTCGGCGTGCGCGGTGAGATCGTCGGCGGTGCGCAGCGCACCGGTCTCCGCCGCCGAGAAGAGCTCGTCGTCGGGCATCGTGCCCCACACCAGGTAGGAGAGGCGCGACGCGAGCTCGTCGGGCGTGAGCGCGACGCGACCGGGCTCGGTGGTCTCGGCGCCGAGCTCGACGCGGTACACGAAGTACGGCGACTGCAGCATCGCCTCGAGCACCATGCGCAGGCCCTCCTGCGGCGACTCATCGGTCACGCCGACGCCGAACACGGTGACGAGCCGATCGATCTGCGCGGGCTCGACCGTGCGGCGATAGGCGCGTCGTCCGAAGTCGGCGATCACGCGGCGAACGCACGCCTCGTCGAGCGCCGCGCCGGGGCAGCTCGCCTCCGCGATCGCGTCGACGTCGAGCGCGGCGACGAGGTCGGTCGCGGCGTTCCCGTAGAGCTCGGCCTGGAGCGGGGAGACCGACGCGCCGGCCGCGAAGCCGTGCAGCGACTCGTCGGCGGGGAACGCATCGGCGGGCCGCGCCGTGACGTCCAGCAGGTGCTGCACGGTGTGGTTGTACTCGTCGCGCGTCAGCCGGCGGAGCGGCGTCGCGGGCGCGAGGTGCGTGGCGGGATCGCACGAGTTCGGCACGATTGGGCCCGGCGGCACGACGGGTCCGCGAGGGCTCGCCGGGAGGTCGCCGACCTCTCCGGTGCAGCTCCCGAGCAGGCACGCCACCGCGACGGTGACGCCCGCGAAGGTCGTCGTCGCGCTGCGCCGCTCGGGCCGTGGGGTCCGGGCCGAGGGGCCGCGCGGGGCTCCGTTGCGCGAGACGTCTTGCATGGCGGGCGGGACCGAGTGCGAGAGCCATGCCTTGCGGTTCTTGCCCCGAATTCTGCGCTGCGGCGGAGCGTGGAGCGCGCGTTGTTCCAGGGCGCAGGCGCGGGATGACCGCCTCGCGCGCGCGGCTCAGCGACCGGGATGGGCGGAGATCGCACGAATTGCCGGGGAATCGCGTGGGCGACCGCTGCGACGCCTGATCGGCGCGCTGCTCGGGCCGATGCCGCCACCGCGAGCTGGTGCGACGGATCGGTCGCAGCCGGAGCGTGTGGACCCCATCGCACTGGAGCTGCGGGTCCCCTCGCTGCCGGTGCTGCTCTCGTCACGCCCGCTCAGGCGGGATCGTCGAGCTCGGGGTAGTGCCGGAAGATGCCGTGCTCGTTCATCGCGATGCGGCGCGATGATGCGAGATACGCAGCGATGCGCGGCCGTGCGTGCACGCGATCTCGGAGCGCGAGCAGGGTCGGGATCGTGGGGCTCCAGCGCGCGGTGAACGCGCCCGGGAACGCGTACGCCAGGCCGTCGAGGACGTGCGCGATCGAGAGGTCGACGTACGTGAAGGCGCCTGCGACCAGGTGCTCACCACCTCCGTGTTGCGCCAGATCTTCGAAGTAATTCAAGAACTTGGCGGCGCGCTCGCGCCGGAAGAGGAGGGCTCGCCGCGCGGCCTCGTCGCGCTGGTCGGCGTAGTAGAGCGAGGCGCCGATCGGGTGGTGGACGTCGTGCGTCTCGGCAACGAGATCGGCGATCGTCAGCTGCGTCTGCAGCGCCTCGAGGCGTGCGCCCGGGTCGCTCGGTGCGAGCGGGTGATGCCCGTCTCGCTCGGACGAGGCTGCGAGGTGATCGAGGATCGCCGCCGTCTGCGCGATCACCAGCTCGCCGCGCACGAGCACCGGCGGCGCGAACGGACGCAGCCCGCCGAGCTCGCCTCCGAGCACGCGCGTGATCGCGTCGGCGCCGCCGCCCTCCGACGCCGGCAGGCGCGCGACGTCGACGTAGCGCATGCCAGATTCCTCGAGCGCGAGACGAACGAATTCGCCGCGCCCGGGGATCGAGGGCCAGTAATAGAGGCGGTGGACGTCGTCGTCGGATGGGCGCATCGCGCGACTCTATGACCACCGGGCGCGCCGCGTCAGAGCCCCGAGACGGGAACGGTCGCGGTGCGGTCGCCGCGATCGACGGCGCCTCCGTCGGCTCGCTCGGCGGCGATCACGTCCGCGACCTGCGGGACGCCGACGCGGTGGCACGAGAGCGCGGCACGGTGGCTCCTGCCGGAGGCTCCCGTCCGTGCCACCCTCCGTCATGCGCCCCACGATCGCCCTGTTCGACATCGACGGCACGCTCGTGAGCTGCGGGGGCGCGGGTCGCCGCGCGATGGACTTCGCGTTCGCGGCCGCGGGTGCGACCCCGGCAGTGACCGAGTTCGACTTCGGCGGCATGACCGACCGCGCGATCGCACGGCAGGGGCTCCGCAACGCCGGCTTGGCGGACGACGACGCGTCGATCGACGCGCTGCTCGCGCGCTACCTCGAGCGCCTGCACGAAGAGGTGCCGCGCTCGCCCGCGTACCAGGTCCTCCCCGGCGTGCCCGAGATCGTCGATCGTCTCCTCGAGCTCGACTCGTTCGCGGTCGGCCTCGGCACCGGCAACCTCGAGCTCGGCGCGCGCGTGAAGCTCACGCGAGGCGGGCTGCACGGCCAGTTCGCCTTCGGCGGCTTCGGGAGCGATCACGAGGATCGCGCGCGCCTGCTGGCGATCGGCGCCGAGCGCGGCGCGGCGCGGCTGGGGCGACCCGTGCACGAGTGTCGCGTGATCGTGATCGGAGACACGCCGCGCGACGTCGCAGC
>JALYRN010000813.1 GCA_030855295.1 Myxococcota bacterium
GTGCTCGAGGAGCGCGATGATGCGCCCGGCGAGGGCGCCGCGGGCGCTCGCCTGTTCCACGCGCTCGTCGGCGTCGACGCCGTCGACGCCTGCATCGGAGGCGCCACTCCGCGCGATCCGGCGACGCCGCTGTGGAACGGCGTCGCGTACGGGACGCTCGCGTCGTCGGAGGCCGGGCCCTACGCCGACATCCCCGCGGGGGGCGAGCTCGCGCTCCAGCTCCGCGCACCTCACGCGACGCCCTGCCGCGGACGCGTGCTCGGCGTCGCGCACACCGCGCTCACGCCGGGCGCGAACCACACGCTCGTCCTGCTCGGCCGCACCTCGGGGCGGCCGCGCGTCGACCGCGAGCTCGTCGTGTGCACCGAGGGCGAAGGCGGCAGCTGCATCGCGGTTCCCGTCACGGCGCGCTAGCCGCCCGATCGCTCCGGGCGCGCGTCACTTTCTTGCGAGATGCGCGCATCGCGGGAGAGGGTCGGGCATGCGCGCTCGTGCCCTCGTGGCGCTCGCGCTCGGAGTCGCGGCGCTCGCGCTCGCACCGCTGGGTGTCCGCGCCGATCTCGAGCCGATCGCCTACACCGTCGTCCGCGGAGACACCGCGTCTCGCATCGCGTCCCGCCACGGGCTCACGCTCGCGGAGCTGCGCGAGCTCAACGAGGGGCTCGAGGTCGATCGGCTGCGCCAAGGCCAGGAGCTCGTCATCGGCCACGGTCGCCTGGTGCAGCACCGCGTGCGTCCGCGCGAGACGCTCACCGCGATCGCGGAGCGCTACGGCGTGCGCGTCCAGGAGATCCTCCGCTGGAACGAGGGGCTCGATGCGCAGCGTGTCGCGGTGGATCGAGAGCTGCGCGTGTGGGCGCGTCGTGACGAGCCGCAGAGCGTGTCGCGCGGACGCGTCGATCACGGCGCGCTCGTGCACGGCATCTCGCTGCCCTCGCATCCCGGCTACGTCGTTCGCGATGCGGAGCGCGCGTGGGTCACGCGGCACGTCGCCGCGCACCTCGCGCAGGGATTCGACGCGGTGCTCGCGCGCGACCCCGACGCGCCGCGCGTGCAGATCCGCGACGCGAGCCGCCCCGAGGGCGGGCGGCTCCGCACCCACCGGAGCCACCAGAGCGGACGCGACGTCGACCTCGTCTACTACCAGCGTCGCTGCCCGCGCGGCGTGTGCAGCCGGCGCTGGATGCGTCCCGAGCAGCTCGACGCGCAGCTGCAGTGGGCGCTGCTCGAGCCTTGGATCCGGAGCGGCGCGGTCGAGTACGTGTTCATCGATCACCGCCTGCAGGAGCCGCTCTGGCAGGCGGCGCAAGAGGCTGGGGCGACCCGGGCCGAGCTCTCGGCGTGGTTCCAGTGGCCGCGCGCGCGACACGTCCGGATGGGAATCATCCGCCACGTTCCCCAGCACACCGAGCACCTCCACGTCCGCTTCGCCTGCGCGGCCAACGACGAAGACTGCATCCCCAGCGCCACCACCCACGACTGACCACCGGCCGACCGCCCGGCAACCGGCCACCCAGCCGGGGACAGGATCGCGGCCGTAAGTGCCCGGAATCGTTGACGTCCTGCGGACAGTCGTACAAACTGTCGAATTCCCACGGGAATCGCGATCGTCCGCGCCGCCTTGACCCGACGCCTCTGCGCACCCTACATCTCGCTTGCTCGTACTTTCAAAGTTTCTTGAAAGTCCCGAGAGCGCGCCAGGCTCCTGGTGCGTATCAAGAACGAGAGGGGCGACTCATGTCGACGGCGGTCGCGGCTCGCATCGACGGCATCGAGAGCGGGCGGGCGGAGGTCCTCCGGCGCCTCGAGTCGATCTGTAGAGATCGGGATCTCGCTTCGCTGGGGCGACGTCTCGAGGACCTCGCAGGGCTGGTCGCCGCGGACATGGCGGCGCTCGAGAGCGAGCTGTCTCTCCCCGAGAGCCCGCGCGCGGTGCACCGGGGCGCGGGGCATCTGCTGGCGCTCGGCGGCAAGCGGCTGCGCCCGATGTGCGTCGCCCTCGCGGCGCGGATCGGCGCGGGCTTCGACCCTCGAGCGCGCGCGCTCGCGGTCTCGGTGGAGCTCGTCCACAGCGCGACGCTGCTCCACGACGACGTCGTCGACCTCGGCGACACCCGCCGCGGCGCGCCCTCGACGCGCGCGGTGTGGGGCAACGCCGTCAGCATCTTCGCGGGCGACTGGCTGCTGGTCGAGGCGCTCCGGCGGGTGCGCCGCGCGGAGGTGCCGGGCACGCTCGAGCGGCTGCTCGACGTCATCGACGAGATGATCGCGGCCGAGTCGCTGCAGCTCGAGCGCCGCGGTCGGCTCGAGACCGGACGCGAGACGTGGGAGCGCGTCGTCGAGGGCAAGACCGCGGCGCTCTTCCGCTGGGCGATGTTCGCGGGCGGACGCGCGGGAGGGCTGCCCGAGACGTCGGTGGCGGCGCTCGAGGAGTACGGGCTGCACCTCGGGATCGCGTTCCAGGCGATCGACGACCTCCTCGACCTCAGCGGCGATCAGCGCGCCACCGGCAAGGCGCTGTTCACCGACCTGCGCGAGGGCAAGATGACGTATCCGCTGATCCTCGCGATGGAGCGCGATGCCGCGACCGAGCCCCTGCTGCGCGCGGTGATCGACGGAGACGAGGGCGACGAGGCGGCGCGCTTCGCGCAGATCGCGAAGGTGCTCGAGCGCAGCGGCGCGCTCGCGGACTGTCGCACGCTCGCCGAGACCCACGCGGCGCGCGCGGTCGACGCGCTCGCGGCGCTGCCGCAGGGGCGGGCGATCGACTCGCTGGTGACGGTGGCCGAGGCGACCGTCGCGCGCCGCGCGTGAAGAGGAGGCGATGATGGAGCCCGACGCGATGGTCGTCGCCACGAGCGACGCGGTGCGGCCCGGATCCGGCGAGTTCTTCGACGCGATCGCGGCGCGATACGATCTGGTCAATCGCGTGATGTCGTTCGGCATCGATCGCGGGTGGCGCCGCAAGACGGTGCGCGCGCTCGGGCTCGAGCGCGGGATGCGCGCGCTCGACCTCGCGACCGGCACCGCCGATCTCGCGATCGAGACGGCAGGGCGACATCCGGGCGTCGAGGTCGTCGGGATCGACCCCTCGGTGAAGATGCTCGCGATCGGTCGCGACAAGGTGCGCGCGCGCGCGCTCGACGGACGCGTCACGCTGCTCGAGGGTGACGCGCAGCGCATCGATCAGCCCGATGCGAGCTTCGACGGAATCACGATCGCGTTCGGCATCCGCAACGTGCCCGATCGCGACCGTGCGCTGCGCGAGATGGTGCGCGTCGGGAAGCCCGGCGCGCGCATCGCGATCCTCGAGCTGGGCGAGCCGCGCGGCGGCGTGCTGGGACCGCTCGCGCGCTTCCACGTGCACGTGATGGTGCCGCGCATCGGCGCGCTGCTCTCGGGCGCGCAGGAGTATCGATACCTGCAGCGCTCGATCGCCGCGTTCCCACCCGCCGAGGAGTTCGCGCAGCAGATGCGCGACGCGGGGATGCTCGACGTGCGCGCCCTCCCCCTGACGTTCGGCGTCTGTCACCTCTACGTCGGCCGGGTTCCGGACCGCGCAGTGCCGGGGGCCGAGGGATGACCGCGACGGCGCGCGCGCTCGCGGACGACGGCGGCTCTGCCGAGAGCACGCGCGCCGAGAGCACGCGCGGCGAGCCCGAGGCG
>JALYRN010000814.1 GCA_030855295.1 Myxococcota bacterium
CGCGTACGCGGCGCTCGACGTCCCGCCGGGCGCGCATCGCGTCGAGGTGCGCGCGCACGGCGACGGTCGGGCGCGGATCTTCGGGGTGCTGCTCGAGAGCGAACGACCGGGTGTGATCGTGGAGTCGTTCGGTGTGCCGGGCGCCCGGGCGCGCGATCAGCTGCCGTGGGACGAGGCGACGATGCGCGCGCACCTCGCGCGTCGTCCGGTCGATCTCTACGCGCTCGCGTACGGCACCAACGAGACCGGTGATCGCACGCCGCTCCCCACGCTCGAGCGGGATCTGCGCGAGGTGCTCTCGCGCTGGCGCGATGCCGCGCCGGACGCTGCGTGTCTGGTGATCGGTCCCTCCGACTGGCCGCGCACCCGCGCCGGCGAGCTCGAGCCGCGGCCCCGCACGACGACGGTGCGCGATCTGTATCGGCGCGTGGCGCTGTCGTCGGGCTGCGGGTTCTTCGACCTGCTCGCGTTCCAAGGCGGGCCGGGCGGCATCGCGCGGTGGGTCGGCGCGGGCTGGGCGCTCGGGGACTTCGTCCACATGACCGACACGGGCCACGAGCGGCTCGCGCAGGTCCTCGAGCGCGCGCTCTTGCGCGGGATGCCGTCGGGCGAGACGACGACCGAGCCGGCACGCCGATGAACGCGTCGTGGCGCGCTCAGCGCGCCGGAGTGATCTTCGCGTCGACCAGGCCCTGCAGCTCTTCGCGCGTGACGCCGAGGCGCGCCGCGACCTTGTGCGCGAGCGACGTCGTCGCGACGCCGGGCACGAACTGGAACGTGGGCTTCTCGTCGCGATCGAGCTCGACCTGCAGGAACGCGAGGCTCTCGACCGGACGATCGCGCTCGAGGCGCGCCGCGAGCCCGAGGAAGTGCGTGCTGACGAAGACCTGCGGGCGCAGGCGCGGCAGCAGCGACACGACGAGCTCGAAGATCGACTCGCCCTCCATCGGGTTGGTGCCCGAGCAGAGCTCGTCGAGGATCGCGAGCGAGCCCGGCTCGAGCTGCTCGAAGAGCTGACGGATGCGCAGCAGCTCGGTCCCCAGACGACCCTCGACCTGGGCCGCGTCGCCGTCGACGACCAGCGACAGGAACAGCTTGGGCGCGCGCACCAGCCGCGCCTTCGCCGCGGGCACGAAGATGCCGACCTGCCCGAGCAGCTGCGTCAGCGCGAGCGACTGCAGGAGTCGCGTCTTGCCGCCCGAGTTGGGCCCCGTGATCACGACCAGCGCGTCGTGCCGCGCGATCGGCACGTCGCACGGCTTCGGGGTGACGCCCTGCAGGAACAGGAGCGGATTGAAGAGCCCCTCGATCGTCCGCTCCGCGGTCTCGCTGGTGTCGATCGGCGGCGCGGCGACGATCTCGGGCAGCGACACCGCGAGGCCGTTCTCGATCGCGAGATCACGAAAGCCCATCGCGGCGAGGTAGAGCTCGAGCGCGCCGGTGATCGCCAGCAGCTCGACCACGTCGTCGGCGAGCGGCGCGAACACCTCCTCGAGCAGCCGCACCACGATCTCGCTCTCGCCGTAGCGATACCCGCGCAGCCACGAGAACACGCGCTGGAAGAACCGCCGCACCGGCCCCGGCAGCAGATCGTTCTCCGGGTTCTCGCGGATCGCGAGCACGCCGAAGCCGCGGATCGTTCCGTCGGAGCCGAGCCGCAGCCGCACGTCGACGGTCGCGATGTTCCCCTCGAGATCGATCAGCTGCGCGAGGCGCGCCCACGCCTCACGCGCGCGGATCGCCGTGCCCGCCTCGCGCAGGCGGCGGAGCACCGACTCGGTCTCGTCGAAGCCGTCCGCCATCGCGTTCACGCACTGCTGGAGCGCGACCAGCACCGCGATCTTCCGGCGCACCAGGTTCGGCTCGGCCGCCGTCGGCATCGAGAGCGCGTCGCGCAGCCGGCCCACCGCGACGTAGAGCCGCTCGAGATCACCACGCAGCGAAGGGCGCGCGACCAGCTCGGCGAGCACCCGCTGCCGCGCCGCGCAGTCCTCCGCGCCCGCCGGCGGCGTCTCGAGGATGCGGCGCAGCAGCTTCGCGTTGGGCTCGGCGCGCGCGCCGTCGATCTTCACGTGCAGACAGCTGCGGATCAGCTCGTCGAGATAGAGCTGCGACGCGAACGACTCCGCGACCAGATCGGTGGGCGCGAGCGGGAGCGCCTCGATCAAGGTGTCGAACACGCCTTCGCAGTCGCCGCCCTCGAACGCGAAGCGCACGAGCTCGGCCGAGCCCCGCAGATCGCCCCACGGCCGCGGCACCTCGTGCAGGAGATCGGGCACCTGGGGGCCGCCGGCCACCGCGAGCGCAGCGCCGACCGGCTGCACGTAGAAGCTCGGAGGACCGTCGGCCTGCGCACCGTCGGCGACCCGACGCGCGCGACGGCGCGAGTCGCTCTGCCATCCCTGCTGCCTGCGACTGCGGAGCACCGCGTCGTCGTACCTCACTTCGCGCCCCGTGTCCCTCCATGCCGCGTTCGCCGCCGCGGACCGTGGTCGTGTGGGATTCGCGTGAGCACGCATCTCGCACTCGGTCGCAGCGGAGGTGGACCCGTGAAGATCACATTCGTGCTCCCGTGCCTCGATCTCTCCGGTGGCGTGCGCGTCGTCGCCACGTACGCCGAGCTGCTGAGGCAGAGAGGCCACGAAGTCTTCGTCGTCGCGCTGCCGCCGGCGCCGATTCCATTGCGGAGGCGCGTGAAGTCGTGGGTGCTCGGCCGTGGCTGGCCCGCACAGCCGCGGCGCGGTGCCTCGCACTTCGATCGAGCGGGCGTACCTCATCGCGTGCTCGCGCGTCATCGCCCGCTGCGCGCGAGCGACGTGCCCGATGCCGACGTGATCGTCGCGACGTGGTGGGAGACGGCGGCGTGGATCGCCGACTTCCCTCCGAGCAAAGGCGCCAAGGTGCACTTCGTCCAAGGTGACGAGGCGAACCCGCTGTGGATGTCGCCCGACCGCATCGCCGCCGCCCAGGCCGCGCACCGACTGCCGCTCTCGAAGGTGACGATCTCGCGCTCGCTCGAGTCGATGCTGCGATCGCGCTACGGCGCCACCGATCTGACGTTGATCCCCAATGGCGTCGACGGCGAGCTCTTCGATGCTCCGCCGCGTGCGCCGCAGGGCCGCCCGACCGTGGGGCTGCTCTACTCGACGATGAAGCTGAAGGGATGCGACATCAGCCTGGCGGCGATCGCACAGGTCCAGGCGCGCATCCCCGAGCTGCACGTCGTGTCGTTCGGCGTGCACCAGCACGACGCGTCGCTGCCGCTGCCGCCGGGCGCGACCTACGAGCACACGCCTCCGCAGGAGCGCATCCGCGAGCTCTACGCGCAGTGCGACGCGTGGATCTGCGGCAGCCGCTCCGAGGGCTTCCACCTGCCGCCGCTCGAGGCGATGGCGTGCCGCGTTCCCGTCGTCTCGACGCGGGTCGGTGGCCCCGAGGACGTCGTGGTCGACGGGCAGAACGGCTTCCTCGTCGACCTCGAGGACACGTCCGCGCTCGCCGAGCGGCTGCACCACGTGCTCACGCTCCCCGACGCGGAGTGGAAGGCGCTCTCGGATGGCGCCTACGCGACCGCGCGGCGCGCCACCTGGGATGCGGCCGCCGATCGCTTCGAGGCCACGCTGCGGCGCGTCGCGCAGCGCGAGCAGCCTGGTGACGGCGGAAC
>JALYRN010000122.1 GCA_030855295.1 Myxococcota bacterium
GCTCGCGCTGGCGTCGTCGGCGGGCTCCGAGGCCTGCTCGGCGGCGGGCTGCTCTTGCGCGGTCGCAGCGAGCGGGACCGCGACGAGTGTCGCGATCGCGCTCAGCGCGAGAAGTCGGGCAGGCCGGCGCACGCGGGGCCCGTTGTAGAGGGAAACACCGCAGCGGGCAATCATGCCGGCGCCGGGGGCGCAGCGCTCACGCGCCCTTGGGGAGCTCGCCGCGATCCGTCAGCGCGGCGAGCAGGTCCGCCTGCGCGCAGAGGTTGCCGTCGACCGTGGCGGTGGCGTGCGCCTTCCAGATGTTCGAGCGGCGCTGCGTGATCTCGACGTCGATGATCATGCGATCGCCGGGCACGACCGGACGGCGGAACTTCGCGGCGTCGAAGCCCAGGAAGTAGAGGACCTTCTGGGTGGTGTCGAAGGGCTCCGACGCGTAGGCGAGCACCGCGAGCAGCTGCGACATCGACTCGATGATCAGCACGCTCGGGAAGATCGGGTGGCCCGGGAAATGGCCCTGGAAGAAGGGCTCGCTCGCCGTGACGCACTTCACGCCGCGCGCGGACTTGCGCGGCGTGAGCTCGGTGACGCGATCGAGGAGCAGGAAGGGCGAGCGGTGCGGCAGGATCCGCAGCAGCCGTTCGGCGTCGAGCTCCATCGTCGCTCGATTCTACTCCGTCGCGGCGCCGCGCTTGGTCGGACGACGTTTGGTGGCGCCGCCCTCGGCCGCACCGCCCTCGGCCGCACCGCCTCCGGCCTCGCGGCCCTCGCCGGAGTTGTACCGCTGGATGACGTCGTCGGTGACGTCGAGGTTGCCCGGCACCCACACGACGCCGGCCTCGTTCCGCTCGATGATGAGCGTGTAGCCCTCGGCTTGGCCGATCCGCCTCAGGATCTGCTCCATGCGCGCGATGATGACCTGCGTCATCTCGGCTTCCTTCTCGGCGAGCTCGCGCTGGTACTCCACGTACTGCTGCTGGAGCTCGATGTACGCCTTCTGGTACTCCTCGGCGCGCTTCTGCAGCACGTCACGGGCCCAGATCTCGGCGTTCTTCTCGATGTTCTCCTTGAGCGTCTTCAGCTCGCCCTGGCGCTTGTCGAGCTCCTGCTGGCGCTGCTTGAAGAGACGCTTGAGGCGCGTCTTGGCGCGACGACCGTCCTCGGTCTCGTTCAGCGCGCGCTGCAGATCGACGACCGCGATGCGGACCTGCGCGTAGAGACGCGGGGCCACGAACGAGATCATCAGCGCCGCGGCGAGTGTGACGGCGTGCCGTTGGAGCTGGATCAAGAGTCGGTCTCCTAGAAGCGCGTTTGGCTACCTGGTGAACAGGGACGGGTCAAGCACGGTGGGTCTTCAACCAACCCGGGTGCTCAGAAGAAGTTTCCGATCGTGAACTGGAAGTCGATGTCCTGTTCGCGGCCCGGGATGCGCATGAACGGCAGGCCCCACTCGAAGCGGAGCGGCCCGAGCGGCGAGATCCAGCGGACGCCGAAGCCCCACGACGTCCGCAGATCGAAGAGATCCACGCGGCATGCGTCGGAGGACGACACGTAGTCGGAGGCCTGCGCGGCCTGACAGATGTACTGGTCGGTGTTCCAGGCATTGCCGCCGTCGGTGAAGATCACACCGCGGATGCCGACCTGCTCGATCAGCGGGAACTCGAGCTCGAGGTTGTAATAGAGCTGCATGTTCCCGCCGACCGCTTCGCCGAAGGACGGGACGATGCCGCCGTCCGGCGGGTCGTAGCTGCGCGGGATGCCGATGCGCGGGCCGAGGCTGTTGAGCGGGAAGCCGCGCACGTTGAAGATGCCGCCGAGGTAGAAGCGCTCGAACACCGGCGGACCGGGCGCCTGACGCGACGCGATCAGGCCCCACTCGGTGTTCATCTTCAGGACGACGCCCGAGAAGAGCTCCCAGTACCAGCGGAAGAACACCCGGTGCCGCATCCAGCTGGCGGCCGAGCCGATCACCTCGTCGGCGACCTCGGTCGACCACGACGCGTAGATGCCGTTCTGCGGATAGATGCGGTTGTCGCGCGAGTCCCACGTGACCGTGAGGCGCAGCGAGCTCTGGAGGCCGTTCCGGAAGTTGTTGTCGATCGGCAGGAGGTTCAGCTGGAAGAGGCCCTGCCCCGCGCCGAAGCCTCCGGTGCGGGGACCGATCTGCACGTAGTCGGCGCGGTACTGCAGGAAGAGCGAGAGCCGCCGATCGAAGAGCGGATGGCCGAAGCTGACCGAGCCGCCGGTCGAGTCGCGTGTGAACGAGCTGAACTGCCGGACGGTCTTGAAGAGCTCGACCGCGAACGTCCACTGGGTGTCGAAGAAGTACGGCTCGACGAATTGGAGCTGCACCAATTGTCGTAGGCCGGAGAGCTGTAGCTGCAGGTTCAGCGAGTGGCCGTTGCCGAACAGGTTCTGCTGCTGGACCTGCGCCGTGAAGATGAACGCCTCGATCGAGGAGAAGCCGGCGCCGACGTTGAACGTGCCGGTCGGGCGCTCGGCGACCTCGACGTTGACGACGATCCGATCGGGCGCGCTGCCGTCGCTCTCGCTCAGCTCGACGCGCTCGAAGTAGCCGAGCGCCTGGATGAACGCGCGCGACGTCTCGAGCTGCGTCTGGCTGTAGAGCTCGCCCTCGGAGATGCGGATCTCGCGGCGGATGACGGAGTCGCGGGTCTTGGTGTTGCCGCGGATGTTGATGCGCTCGATGCGCGTGAGCGGCCCGCGACGCACGACGATCGAGAGGTCGACGATGTTGCGCTCGAGATCGAGATCGGTCTCGGGCTGCACGTCGACGTGGGCGTAGCCGGCGTCGCGGTAGTGGCGCGTGACGGCGAGGAGTGAGGTACCGAGCGCGGTGCGGCTGAACCAGTCGCCGGGGTCGGCCGCGATCAGCTCGCGCACGGTGCGGCGGCCGCCGAGGGGCTCGACCTCTTCGCCGTCGTCGTCCTGCTCGACGGCGCGCAGACGCCCGATGCGGAAGCGCGGGCCCTCGGCGATCGGGACGGTGATGTCGATGAAGCGGCGATCGGGGGTGAGCTCGATGCGCGGCGTGCCGACGCGCATCGTGAGGTAGCCGCGGTCGTAGTAGACGGCCTGGAGGCGCGTGACGTCTTCGTCGAAGCGCTCCTCCTGGAAGTTGTCGTTGTTCGTGATGAACGAGAAGAAACCGGTCTCGCCGGTCTGCATGATCCCGCGCAGCTCGTCGCCCGAGATGTGGCGGTTGCCGACGAAGCGGACGCGGCGGACGACGACCTCGTCGCCCTCGACGATCCGGAAGACGACCTCGACCTCGTTGTTCGGCTGGCGGACGAGGCGGGGCTCGATGCGCGCCAGGAAGTAGCCCTTCTCGGCGTAGAGATCGCGGATGCGCGTGACCTGGCGCTGCACGTCGCGCATCGAGAGGATCGAGCCCTGGCGCAGCTCGACGACCTCGTCGATGTCGCTGTTCTGCACCGAGGCGTTGCCCTCGTAGCGCACGACCGAGATCGCGGGGCGCTCGCGGACGCGGAAGATGAGGTCGACGCGATCGGCAGCGGCCTCGGCCTCGACGCGGATGTCGTCGAAGAAGCCGAGATCCCAGAGCGCGGAGGCGTCCTCGGCGACGCGATCGTCGGTGCAGATCTGGCCGGCGCGCGAGCGCACCGAGGCGAGGACGTCCTCGTCGCCGACCCGACGGTTGCCGAGCACGCGGACGCGACGGATGCGGCGGCCGTGACAGAGGGTGCGCGGGACGCCGACCGCCGCGGACTCGTCGGTCGCGGGCTCGTACTCGTCCTCGTCGAGCGCCTCGGCGTCTTCGTCGAGAGGCTCGGCGTCTTCTTCTCCGACGGGCTCGCCTGCGGCGTCTTCGTCGTCGACGTCCTCGGCGAGATCGTCTTCCTCATCGGCGGCGTCATCGCCGGCGCCGACGACCTGAGCCCCGACTGGGATGCCCACCAGCGCGAGCGATGCGAGCGCGAGCAGAGTGGCGTAGAGGGCGCGTCGCATGGGCGGCGGTCGTCGGAAGTGGGCGCGGCGTTCGAAGGGGTTCTGGGACCGGCGAGAACACGTGTTCTCACGCGGGTTTGGCCCACGAAACCCGCGGCGTTCTAGCCGTGCACCGGTGTCGGGTCAAGCGTGGGGCCCATGTGGAGCGCGAGCGGATGACCGAGAGCCTGTGGATCGACGCGGTGCTGACGAGCCTGTGGGCCGGAGGGCTCGCGACCGGGCTGGGCGCGCTTCCCGCGCTGGCGCTCCGATCGCTGAGCGAGCGGGCGCATGCGGGGCTCGCGGGGTTCGCGGGCGGGGTGATGCTGGCGGCGACGTTCTTCTCGTTGCTCGCGCCCGGGATCGAGCTCGCGAACGCGCGGTGGGCGGGCGCTGTGGCGATCGCGGTGGCGGCCGGCGCGTTCGCGCTGGGCACCGGCGGGATCGCGCTGGTGCATCGGTTCCTGCCGCACGAGCACCTGATGGAGCGCCCGGAGGCGAGCGCCGCGCGCGTGCTCGACCGCGGCGGGGCGTCGCTCGGGCGGACGTGGCTCTTCGTGCTCGCGATCACGCTGCACAACGTGCCCGAGGGCCTCGCGGTCGGCGTGGGCGTGGGGAGCGGAGAGGAGAGCATCGGGCTGCCGATCGCGCTCGCGATCGCCGCCCAGAACGCGCCGGAAGGGCTGGTGGTCGCGATCTCGCTGATCCGCGAGGGCTACGGGCGCTGGATGTCGGTCGGGGTCGCGCTGCTGACCGGGATGGTCGAGCCGATCGGCGCGGCGGCGGGCGCAGGCAGCTTGGCGATCTCGGCGGCGGCGCTTCCGATCGCGCTCTGCTTCGCGGCGGGGACGATGCTCTTCGTGATCAGCGACGAGGTGCTCCCGGAGTCGCACCGGAGCGGGCACCGCGGGGCCGCGACCTCGGGCGTGATGCTCGGGTTCGTGCTGATGATGGTGCTCGACACCGCGTTCGGCGGGTGATCAGGTCGCGCGGTCGGGGTCGACGACGTGCTCGGCGGGCACGGGATCGGGCGGCGCGGGATCGATCGGCGCGGCATCGATCGGCGCGGCATCGATCGGCGCGGCATCGATCGGCGGGGGGATCTCGGCGGGATCGGCGTCGGCCGTGAGGGCGCCCGGCGTGCGGCGCTCGTCGCGCTCGATGTTGCCGTCGCGCATGTGCACGACGCGCGGCATCAGCGCGGCCAGGGCGTTGCTGTGGGTGACGATCAGGAACGTCACGCCGCGGCTGCGGTTGAGCTCGAAGAAGAGCTCGTGCATCGCCTCGCTGGTCTTGCTGTCGAGGTTGCCCGTGGGCTCGTCGGCGAGGACGAGCTTGGGCTCCATCACCAGCGCGCGCGCGAGCGCGACGCGCTGCTGCTCGCCGCCCGAGAGCTCGCCGGGGCGGTGCGAGAGGCGGTGCGCGAGGCCGACCTCGGTCAGCAGCTTGTGCGCCTTGGCGTGCATCGCGCTGCGCGAGGTGCCGCGGATCAGGCCGGGCATCATCACGTTCTCGATCGCGGTGAACTCGGGCAGCAGGTGATGGAACTGGAAGACGAAGCCGATCGAGCGGTTGCGGAAGTCCGCGAGGCGCGAGCTCGGCAGGTTGGTGACGTCGTTGCCCTCGTAGACGATGCGGCCGGACGTCGGCAGATCGAGGGTCCCGAGGATGTGCAGCAGCGTGCTCTTGCCGGCGCCCGACGCGCCGACGATCGAGAGCATCTCGCCGCGCTCGATCTCGAGATCGATGCCGCGGAGGATCTCGACCTCGCGATCCTCGTGGAGGAACTTCTTGGTGACGCGAACGGCGCGCACGAGCGGCGGCATCGGCAGGGATCCTTTCTCTCTCGAGGGCGCGTTCGATCAGGCGTAGCGCAGCGCGTCGACGGGCTTGAGGCGGCTGCCGAGGATCGCCGGGTAGATCGTCGCGAGCAGGCAGACGAGCACGGCGGCGACGCCGACCGCGAGGAACTCTCGGGGATCGGTGTGGATCGGCAGGCTGTCGATGTAATAGACCTCGGGGTTGAGGGGGACGATCCCGAGGTGCTCGGCGGCGAAGCACACGACCCAGCCGAGGCCGAGCCCGGTCGCGGCGCCGACGACGCCGATGAAGAGCCCCTGCAGCATGAAGACGGCGACGATGTGCTTGTCCTCGGCGCCCATCGCCTTGAGGATGCCGACCTCGCGTCCCTTCTCCTGCACCATCAGCACGAGCGTGCCGACGATGCAGAAGCTCGCGACGAGGATCGCGATGCCGAGCGTGATGAACATCGCGAGCTTCTCGAGCTCGAGCGCGCCGAAGAGGTTGCGGTTGACCTCCTGCCACGAGCGCACGCGCAGGTTCGGGCGCGCGATCGCCTGCGCGATCTCGGCGGCCGCGAGCTCGGCGCGCTCCCAGTCGTCGACGCGCACCTCGATGCCGCTGATCGCGTCGCCGGTCGAGAGGAAGCGCTGCGCGGTCGCGAGGTCGGTGTACGCGACCTTCATGTCGTACTCGTACATGCCGCTGTAGAAGATCCCCGCGACGCGGAACGGACGCGACTTCGGGATCGGACCGGCGGGGCCGAGATCGCCGAGCGGTGAGACGACGTTCACCTCGTCGCCGACGTGCAGGCGGAGCGAGCGCGCGAGCTCCTGCCCGACGATCAGCCCCGGCAGGACGTCGCGCGGTCGCTGCAGCGGAGGCGGCGCGCGCAGGAAGAGCGAGTCGGGATCGTCGATCGCGCCGAAGGCGTCCTGCACCTCGACGCGCGCGCCCGAGCCGGTCGTGATCTCGGGCTCGCCGTCGTCGGCGGGGAGCTGCGCGAGGATGCGATCGATGTCGCGGAGCAGGCTCGTCGCGTCGGGATCGCCGAGCGGCTCGTCGCGCATCGGCCGCGGCAGCGCGGTCCCGTCCTCGGCGACATCGTCGCGGCTGGGGCTGTCGACGTCGAGCGGCGGCAGGGGCGGCGGTGGCGGACGGGTTCCGAGCAGGCTGCCCGACATCTCGTCGACCGTGAGGTGGAGCAGGCGCTCGGGGTCGCTGAGGTACTCGAGGCGGCCGTGACGCATGTTGCGCGGCAGGTCGGTGACGTCGCCGATGGTGGTGGGATCGATCCCGCGCAGCACCGCGCCGCCGAGGTTCGACGCGCTCGTCACCATCACCTCGCCGGCGACGTACGGGCTCGCGCCCTGCACGCCCTCGACCTCGCGCACGCGACCGAGCAGCGGATCCCAGCCCTCGAACGTGCCGTACTCGCGATCGATCACGACGTGCGCGTTGTTGCCGAGGATCTTGCGCTGCAGGTCCTCGCGGAAGCCGCCCATCACCGAGAGCGTCGTCGTCAGCGTGCACGACGAGAAGCTGACGGCGAGCACCGAGAGCAGGCCGATCGCCGTCAGGAAGCCGCTCTTGCGCGCGCGCAGCATCCGCGCGGCGACCAGCGTCTGGAACCCGCCGCGCTCGATCACGTCGAGGACCGGCGGGAGCATGCGCGCGAAGGCGCGGAGCGCGAACAGCGTCGTGATCGCCAGCGCGATCGCCGGCAGCGTCACGTCGGCCTCGTCCTGGCCGGGAACGGCGCGCGGCGTGAACGGCAGCGCCCACAGCGCGAACACGAAGGCTGCGAGCAGCGGGATGTCGAGCAGGATCCAGAGCACGCGCCGCACGCGCATCGGGATCAGGAACCACGTCGAGATCCCGGCGAGGAGCTGCACCCGGGTCGCGACCCCGAGCACGACGAAGGTCGCGAGCAGCGGTCCCCAGATGCCGAGCCCGTACGCGACGGTCTCGACCGCCGAGCGCGCTTGCTCGACCGGGCTCGACATCCCCGCGAGCCCGAGCGGCTCCCCGAGCGCGCCGAAGCCGGGATCGCCGAACACGAGCAGGAGCAGGACGCCGATCATGATCTTCGCAGCGGCGCCGATCACCATCGCGACCGCGCCGAAGTAGATGCGCGCCCTGCCCTTCACGCCCCCGTCGACGGTGCGCAGGCGCACCAGTGCGAGCGCGCCGACGAGCACCGAGAGCGCGCCGAGCGCCATCAGCGCGTGCGGCACGAAGGCGACGAGCTCGAGCGGGAGCCGGGGGATCGCGAGCAGGAACGCGAGATCGACGAAGATGGGCGAGAGCACCGCCCAGAGCCCGAAGACGCCCGCGATCGGGCCGATGCGGAGCGCCTTCTCGCTCATTCGTGCTCCGCGCCCTGCGCCCGCGCCGCGGGGCGCTCGGGCCGCATCGCGGGGAAGAGCAGCACGTCGCGGATCGACGGCTGCCCGCAGAGCATCATCACGAGACGATCGACGCCGAGGCCGAACCCTGCCGCGTTGGGCATGCCGTGGCGCAGCGCGCGGAGGTAGTCGGCGTCGAAGTCCATCGCCTCTTCGTCGCCGTGCTCGCGGCGATCGAGCTGCGCGGTGAAGCGCGACTCCTGATCGTCGGGATCGTTCAGCTCGGAGAACGCGTTCGCGACCTCACGACCTTCGACGAAGAGCTCGAAGCGCTCGGTGACGAACGCATCGCGATCGCTCTTGCGCGCGAGCGGCGAGACCTCGAACGGGTGGTGCATCACGAAGACCGGCACGGACTTCTCGCCGTCGGCGCTGCGATAGAGCTTCGGGAGATCGGGCTCGACCAGGACCTCGTACAGCACGAAGACGCGCTCGCCGTGGGAGTGGGACTTCGCGAGCAGCTTCCGGGCCTCGCGCCAGTACTGCACGCGCTCGATGCTGCCGAGCTTCGCGATCGCGTCCTTCGTCGTCTCGGGCGGGAGATGGAGCGCGCGCTCGATCGTCGCCGCCAGCTCGGCGGGATCCTCGAGCAGCGCTCGCGTGAGCAGGCCGTCGAAGGGCGTCGCGAGCAGATCCTCGCGCTCCTTGCTCCGCTTGGTGCGATCGACGATCGCGTCGCGCATGTCGACGCGCGCGAACGGCTGCCCGAGCGTGAACGGGCGCTCGCTCCACCACGCCGGCACCTTCTGGCCGAGCTCGCCGTGCAGCTCCGAGTCGACGAAGCGGAACATCGCCTCGGTGAGGTCCATCAGATCCTCGTACGTGGCGTACGCCATGTAGAACTCGAGGATCGTGAACTCGGGGTTGTGCCTGGTGCTGACGCCCTCGTTGCGGAACGCGCGGCCGATCTCGTAGACGCGATCGAAGCCGCCGACGACGAGGCGCTTGAGGTAGAGCTCCGGCGCGATCCGGAGATAGAGCTTCATGTCGAGCTCGTTGTGGTGCGTGTCGAACGGCTTCGCGACGGCGCCGCCGCGCAGCGGATGCAGCAGCGGCGTCTCGACCTCGAGGAAGCGGCGCGCGTCCAGGAAGGAGCGCAGCGCGCGCACGATGCGCGAGCGCGCGTGGAAGACCCGCGCGACGTCGGGGTTCGCGAAGAGATCGACGTAGCGCTCGCGGTAGCGCTTCTCGACGTCGGTCAGGCCGTGCCACTTGTCGGGCGGCGGCAGGAGGGCCTTGCCGACGTGCTGGAAGCGGTCGGCGCGGATGGCCCCGTCGCCGGTGCGCGTGCGGATCATCGGGCCCTCGATCGCGACGTGATCGGCGAGATCGAGCAGCTCGAGCTGCTGGGCGTCGCGCTCCGGGAGCGCGGGCTCGCCGCTCTTGCCGGGCTTGCCGCGCACCAGCGCCTGCGCGTCGCCGTGGGGCGTGCGCAGGACCACGAAGGGACCGCGCCTCCCGACGACGCGCCCGAAGAGGTGATGCGTCGGCTCGTCGCCCCGCAGGTCCTTCTCCTCGGGCAGCTCGGCGCGGCGCTCGGGGCTCGTCAGGATGGCGACCGCGCGCGCGCGCGACTCGTTCTTGTCGCCGGCGTCGGCGCGGAAGTCGTTGGGCCAGGGCTGCGTGGCTGCATCGCGCAGCGCGGCGGCATTGGCGCGACGCGCCTCGATCAGCTCCTCTTCGCTCGCCATGGGTGCCTCTTCGGGGCGCGAACGTTGCCACGCATGCGGGGCCACGCGCCAGCGCAGCAGAGCGGAAAACCCGCGATCCTCGCGTTCGCTTCCGCGCTCGTCGGGTGCCTGGAGGGGCGTACGATTTCGAGAATACCGACGCGTCGGCGTCGGTAGAGCCTGCATCACGCGGACGAGCTCGATCGCGCGGCGATCGGCGATCGCGCGGCGGCTACTGGGCCGCCGCGGCGATCGCGTCGTCGCGCTTCTTCCGCTGGTCGGCGGTCTTGAGGAGGAAGGCCTCGATCAGATCGTCGAGGTCTCCGTCGAGCACGGCGTCGACCGCGCCCGTCTTGAACTCGGTGCGCTCGTCCTTGACCATCCGGTACGGCGCCAGCGTGTACGTGCGGACCTGAGAGCCGAAGCCGCTCTCCATCTTGTCGACGCCGTAGTTCATCTGGAAGTCGGCCTCGCGCTTCTGCCGCGCGAGCTCGTAGAGCTTGCCGCGCAGCATCTTCATCGCGGTCGCGCGGTTCTTGTGCTGGCTGCGCTCGGCCTGGCACTGGACGATCGTGCCGGTCGGGACGTGCGTGATGCGGATCGCCGACTCGGTCTTGTTGACGTGCTGTCCGCCCTTGCCGCCGGCGCGGAAAGTGTCGGTCTGCAGGTCCTCGGGCTTGATCTCGATCTCGCCGACGTCGTCGTCGAGGTCGGGCACCACCTCGATCGATGCGAACGCGGTCTGGCGGCGGGCGTTGGAGTCGAAGGGCGAGATGCGAATGAGCCGGTGCACGCCGTTCTCCGCGCGGAGATAGCCGTACGCGAAGGGACCGCGCACGTGGAACGTCGCGCCCTTGATGCCCGCCTGATCGCCGGCCTGCTGGTCGACGATCTCGGTCTTGTAGCCCTTCTTCTCGCACCACCGCAGGTACATGCGCAGGAGCATCTCGGCCCAGTCCTGCGCGTCGACGCCGCCGGTGCCGGGGTGGATCGAGACGAGCGCGTCGCTCCGATCCTCCTTGCCCGCGAGCATCCGGCTGACCTCCATCTTCGAGACGGAGCGCTCGATGATCGGGATCTGCGCGACGACCTCGTCGATCACCGACTCGTCGCCGTCGGCCATGTCGAGCAGCTCGGGGAGATCCTTCGTCTCGCGCACGAGCTTGTCGTACTGGTTGACGGTGCCCTCGAGCGCCGCCTTCTCCTGGACCACCTTCTGCGCAGCTTCGGCGTTCTCCCAGAAGCCGGGGTGCAGGGTGTGGTCGTTCAGACGATCGATCTGAAGACGAAGGCCTTCGACGTCAAAGATACCTCCCCAGCGCCTGAAGGCGCTGAGCGAGCTCCGACAATCTGTCGCGGGCTTCGCCGACGGGCATCGACATGATGCGGTCTGGTCCTCTCTGAGCTCCGGGATGGAGCGCGGTCGCATGTCGTACGGCCGCGCCGGCTCGCCGTCAACGGGGCCCTTCCGTGGCGGGCAGGAATCCGCGATCCTGGATCGATATGCGCACGAGCTTTTCCTTGCTTCTCCTCGGGAGCGCGCTCGCGCTCGCGATCACCACGACCGCCGGCACAGCGCGCGCCGAGCCGCTGGTCTGTCGCATCACCGGAGCGGATGTCGATGGCGTGCCGACCTACCGGTGCGGCGGGCTGATCACCTGCGAGAGCGCAGCCGAATGCGCTGGCGACGACTTCGGCGCGACGGCGGTGTGCCAGTCGTACGACGAGGGCGCGCCCGAGTCCTTCTGCAGGCCGGCGTGCGGAACGATCGTCGGCTGCGACGAGAGCTCCGACTGTCCCGACTTCGGCGGGGTCGCCGCCCCGGTGTGCGCACGATTCGCAGCGAGCACGGGAGAGCCGTCGGGGCTCTGCTTGTATCGCGGGATCGGCATCCACTACTGCGCGGGTGCCGAGGAGCCCACCGTCATCGATCACTTCTGGACGACTTGCCACACGCGAGCCGACGGAACGCTGACGAGCAACTACTACGAGGGCGACTGCGACGGCGACGGCTGCGCGAACGGCGACGACACGACGCCTTGCCTCGCGAGCGACGACGTCTGCATGTTCGGCACGCGCGGACGGCTCTGCGAGGCGATGCGTCCCGACGCCGGCATGCCGGCGGCCGACGGC
>JALYRN010000815.1 GCA_030855295.1 Myxococcota bacterium
CCACGAGCTCGAGCGCGCCGGCATCGAAGCGCTCGAGCCGCGCCGGCCGGCGCACGATCGTGCCCGACGCGTCCGCCAGCTCGAAGAGGTACTCCCCGGGCGCGACGACGCCGGCGCGGCGCAGGTCGGGACGATCGCGCGACGCGATCGGCTCGCGCTCGTCGCCCGTCGAGTCGTCCGACGCCGCACCGGTGGGAGCGGTCGCTCGGGGCGGACAGCCGCCGAGAAGGAGCACGGCGGCGAGGACGAGGAGCCGAGAGGAGGGTCGCATCGCCGCGCAGCCTAGTCCGACGGCCCGCCCACGCCATCTTCCTGCGGCGCCGCCGGGCCTGGTACCGTCTCGATCGTGTCGGAGAGGAGGTCCCGCGAGAGCGACGCGTGGAAGGGCGACGCGCCCTCGCGCGACACGATGGTCGATGCCGTGCCGCAGGGCGCGCTCGAGGCGCCGCCGAGCGGCGAGCGCATCGGGACGATCATCGCGGACCGCTACGCGGTCGATCGTCTCCTCGGCTCGGGCGCGATGGCGGCGGTGTTCGGCGGCGTCGATCGGATCACCGGCGAGCCGGTCGCGGTGAAGGTCCTGCACGATCGCCACGCGCACGATCGCGACGTCGTCGCGCGGCTGCTGCACGAGGCCGACGTCATGCGCGCGATCGGACATCCGGGCGTCGCGCGCGTGCTCGATGCCGGACAGGACGCGACGGGCCGCTGGTTCCTCGCGATCGATCTCTTCGAAGGCGAAGATCTGTCGGAGGCGATCGAGCGCGGGCCGCTGCCCGCCGACGCCGTGGTCGCGATCGGGCACCAGCTCCTGTCGGCGCTCTCGGCGGCGCACGCGCGCGGCATCGTCCATCGCGACGTGAAGCCCGAGAACGTGTTCCTGGCGCGCGACGAGAGCGGCTCGCTGCGCGTGAAGCTGCTCGACTTCGGCGTCGCCAAGGCGCGCGACGCCGCCATCTCGACGCGCGGGGGGATGCGCACGCTCGACGGCGTGAAGATCGGGACGCCGCACTACATGAGCCCCGAGCAGTGGCGCGGCCTCGCGCTCGACGCGCGCTCCGACGTGTGGGCCGCGGGCGCAGTGCTCTTCACGGCGACGACCGGCATGCCGCCGTTCGACGCGGACGATCTCGGAACGCTGATGGAGCGCGTCACGTCGACCGACGCGCCCTCGCTCGCGAAGCTGCGACCGGAGATCGGGCCCGCGTTCGTCGACACGATCGATCGCGCGCTCGCGACCGCGCCCGCCGAGCGCTGGGCCGATGCCCGCGCGATGTCCGCGGCGCTGCACGTCGGCGGCGCGCGCGTCGACGCGCTCGACTGGGACGAGTGATCGCTCGCTGAATCGCGGCGCGCCGGTGCGGCGCTTCTCGCGAGACACGAAAGGTCGCATGAGAGTGATCGCGCACGAGCTCGCGTGCGACACGCACGCCCGCGCCCGTGGCACGAGCGCACGCGGGACGAGCGTGCTCGCCGCGTCGCGAGAGTGCGACGCAGCGCCGCGATCTCACGCCGCGCGCGCCTCTTCGAATGGGCGGCGGAGCCCGACGAATCGACGTGGCACGTCGGGTGCGACTCGCCCCTACCTCGAACCCCACACCCGAGGAGGGATTGATGAATCTCGAACGCACGTGGCGACGCGCCACTTCCGCGATGATCGCCACGCTCGCGATCGCTGCTGCAGGTCTCGTCTGCATCCCGCAGGCGTCGGCGCAGGAAGACGAGGGCCTCAGCGTGGAGGTCGACCCGAACATGGAGCTCGGCGTGGAGCCTCCGAACTTCTTCGTCGGAGGTGGCCTCGGCGGCAGCCTGACGATCACCGACAACCCCGGCTTCAAGCTCGAGGAGTCGTTCGGCTATCGCTTCGCGACCATCTCGATGGGCAACGCGCTCAACGCGCACATCTTCGGCGCCGGCCTGCTCCAGCAGACGTTCGGTCCGTCGGCCGCGTACAACTTCGGCGCACGCACCGGCGCGGACTTCGAGGTCATCAACACCCCCGGCTTCGCGCTCCTGATCACGCCGATGGTGTCGGCGGGCGTCGCGATCCTCAACTTCGAGGGTCAGCAGCGCTACGGTGAGGGCACCGAGGCCGCGCTCGCGCTCGAGGCCGCCGCCCAGGCGGAGTTCGTGCTGATGAACGGGGCGCTCGGCGTCTGGATTCGCCCGGTCGGCGTCAACTACTACGTCCGTGACGGCGCGTTCGTGAACTACGACATGATGATCGGCGTCAACGCGCGGCTCTGATGCGGGATCGCGGCGACGACGCATGCGCGGTGGCCGAAGACACGGCCACCGCGCGCGCTCGTCAGATCTCGAGCGCGTACACGAAGCTGACCTGCGGGAAGCTCCGATAGCGCTCGACGATCGCCGCCTGCGGGACCGTCTCGCCATCGACGTAGCGCGCCGCGAGCGCCTCCGCGGCCGCGCGATCGCCGGTCGCCTTGATGTGCATCACGCGCTCCATCAGGCGTCGCGCCGCCGCGGGGAAGCGCGCGAAGTCGATCGTGAACGCGCCGCGATGCTCGCCGTCCGCCGCCATCGCCTCGGGATCCCAGCGCAGCGCGCCTTCGTCCATCAGGAAGCCGACCTGAACTGCGGCGAGCTGGCTGTACGCCTTCCGCTGCCCGCTCGGCGTGTACATGCCGCGCGAGATGTGCCCGAAGGTCCACGCGATCGAGTCGACGTAGGCGCGCTGTGCGGCCGCCTCGTCGAGCACGCCGCGCTCCTTCAGCAGCTCGACGAAGAAGAGCGCGCCGCTCTGCGCCTTGAGCTCCTCGAGCATCGACGCCAGCCCGCCGCCGAACGCCTCGTCGTCGGTCTGACCGCGCACGCGATACTCGTGCGCGGGCCCGAGGTTGTGCGTCGCCTCGTGCAGGATCGTCGACAGCAGACCGGACCGCTCGTCCTGGTGCGCCGACGACGGGGTGTAGTGCTCCATCGTCGCGCTCGAGAAGAGCGACGAAGCCTGCGCGCGGCGCGTCGCCTGGCTGTCGGGATCCGTGTAGAGGTTGCTCATCGCGACCGTGCGGCCGCGACCCTCCTCGGACACCGTGCCCCAGTTCGGCAGGCTCTGTCCGATCGTCGCGCCGAACGCGTCGCGGTCGTCGCCGGCGTTGATCACGATGTCGATGAAGTCGGGCATGTGGAACGACACGTCACGCGCCGTGTACTCGCCGGGCGCGAGCGCCGCGAGCGAGCGCTCCATGTCCTGCTGCAGGGGCGTCAGCCGATCCTGCCACTCGAGCGAGCCGCGGTTGATCCGCGCGAAGGTCATGTGGAAGCCCGCCTTCTGGCTGCACGGATCCCAGTACGTCTCGTCGGGACCGACGCGCACGTACCAGCTCGAGTTGCGTGCGTTCATGCTCGCCCACGCCTCGTCGGCGGGCTCCCAGTCGTTCGACTCGAACGACGTCGCCGCGGCGCGCAGGTACGCGACCAGCGCGGTCTCCGCGGGATCCGTCATCGCGTCGGCGGCCGCGCGCAGCTCGGTCGCGATCGCGCGCATCTGCGGGTACGCCTCGGGGTAGGGCACCGCGACGAGCGAGCCGTTGCGATCGCGCACCGCGGTGAACGGCGCCAGGAGCGCGGCCGCGTCGGGGCGCGCCTCGAGGGTCGCGCAGAACGCGTCGTCGGACTGCATCGCGGCCGGGTACACGT
>JALYRN010000816.1 GCA_030855295.1 Myxococcota bacterium
CCGTGCAGGCTCCGCCCGTGCAGGCGCGACGCGAGCCGCCGCCGCCGGCGTACGTGGAGCCGCCGCGCGGCGGGGTCGAGGGCGCACCGCGCGCGCTGCTGATCGCGATCCTCAAGGACGGCTCGGACGGACGCGTCTATCCGATCCACGACGAGCAGACCGACATCGGGCGCACCGAGGGGCACCTGATCCTCGGGGACGATCCGTATCTCTCCGCGCGGCATGCGCGCGTCGTGATGCGCAACGGCGAGCAGCTCGTGCTGCGTGACCTCGACAGCGTCAACGGCATCTACGTCCGACTGCGAGATCCGGTCGACGTCGTCGACGGCGATCTGATCCTGCTCGGCCAGCAGGTGATGCGGTTCGAGGTGCTCTCGGAGACGGAGCTGCCGCTCGGCCCCGCGACGCACCGCGGCGTGCTGGTCTTCGGCACGCCCGAGGTGCCGCGCATCGCGCGCCTGGTCCAGTACACGACGGAAGGTGTTGGACGCGACGTGCACTACCTGTATCGTGACGAGACCGTGATCGGCCGCGAGCAGGGCGACATCGTGTGCACCGACGATCCCTTCATGTCGCGACGGCACGCAGCGATCACGATCGAGCGCTCGCAGCGCCGCTTCGTGCTGCGCGATCTCGGCTCCTCGAACGGCACGGCGATCCGCATCCGCGGCGAGCGCGCGCTGCGCGCCGGTGATCAGTTCCGGATCGGACGTCATCTCTTCCGCTACGATCGCCCCGGCAGCGGGGAGGCCGCGGGGGGACGCTCGGGAGCATGAGCGAGCCGCGCAATCTGCCCGAGGGCCCCGATGGCTCCCTTGGGAGCGATGAGCCCGACGATCGGCAGGCTCCGATCGCGGCAGCCCAAGGTCCGTCGACGCAGACGCAAGCGCCGTCGACCCAGGGAACGACGGCGGGGCGAGGCACTGGCTCGTCGCTGACCGACGCGGTCGTCGCGGCGCTCGCGAACGTGTCGCCGTCCCCGGCGCTCGCGTCCGCCGCCGCCGCCGCGAGCGGGCCAGCCGTGTCGATCGCGAGCGCGGATGCGCAGGGATCGACTGACGCGTCCGAGCCTGCGACTGCCGCATCCGAGCCTGCATCCGAGCCTGCGGCCGCCGCGTCCGAGCCTGCGACTGCCGAGCCCGAGCCCGCGGCCGATGCGGCCGTCGCTGCAGGCGAGCCCGGCACGAGCGTTCCGGCGGCCGACGTCACGCGGCCGGATGAGACCGTGATCGAGCCTCGGGGCGACGCGACGGTGAGCGACCAACCGCATCCCGATGCGAGCGCCGTCGATGGACGCTCCGACGAGACCGAGCCCTCACCGACCTCGACGCCGACACCGGCGAGCGACGACGGCGATCAAAGCGAGCCCACCATTCGTCTGGGCGGCGCGCCCGTCGAGCACCTCACGCCCGAGAGCGCGAGGCCGGCGGTCGACGGCATCGTCATCGAGTACTTCGGCCGCACCGATGTCGGCCTGGTGCGCGAGCACAACGAGGACAATTTCCTGGTGGCCGATCTCTCGCAGGAGCGACGTGGGCTCGGCGACGAGCCCGCGATCCTGCGCACCACGCTCGGTGATCGCGGGGTGGTGTTCGCGGTCTGCGACGGGATGGGCGGCGCCGCGGCCGGCGAGGTCGCGAGCCAGATGGCGGTCGACACCGTCCACGAGATCATGCAGGCGGGCCGACCGCCGCGGGATCGTGATCAGCTCGCGCGCCGACTGGTGCGCGCGATCGAAGAGGCCGGCGCGCGGATCTTCTCCGCTGCGAAGATGGATCGCACGCGCCGCGGCATGGGCACCACCGCCACCGTGGCCGCGATGATCGACTCGACGATCTTCGTCGGCAACGTCGGCGACAGCCGCGCGTACATCCTGCGCGGCGATCAATTCGCTCTGATCTCGAAGGACCAGTCGCTGGTCAACCAGCTGATCGAAGCGGGCCAGCTGACCGAGGAAGAGGCGGAGGCGTTCGAGCACTCCAACATCATCCTCCAGGCGCTCGGGACGACCGAGGACGTCACGGTCGATCTGACCTTCCTCGAGCTGCGCCGCGGCGATCGTCTGCTGATGTGCTCCGATGGCCTGTCGGGCCTCGTGCACGGCGAGATGATGAAGGAAGTGCTGCGCAGCTCGCGCGACCTGAGCGAGGCCGCGCAGCAGCTGATCGCGATGGCGAACGCCGGCGGCGGTCACGACAACATCACGATCATCCTGGCCGAGTTCGACGGGGCTGCCCTGCGCGAGACGAGCGCCGAGGCGCGCGTGGCGTACCAGCAGTATCCGCTGCCGCCCGAGGACCCGTCGCTCGCCGAGCCGCTACCGCCGCGTCCGACCGCGATGAAGTCGGGCGGTCCGAAGCCGGGCGCGGACGTGAAGGGTGAGGGCGCGCAAGCGCGCCAGGGCTACGCGTCGTCGGGCGGGAGCGCGTCATCGAGCAAGCGCTGGGTGATCGGCGTCGTGCTGCTCGTCCTGCTGATCACCGGCGCGATGCTGGTGGTGATGATGGACGACGGCGAGCGCGCCGACGCCGCGGACCCGGGAGACACGACGCGGGTGACGATCGCGAGCACCGTGTCCTCGGAGCGTCGCGCAGCGTCCTCGGAGCGCCGCGCCGGATCGCTCGGGCCTGGCGCTCCGGCGGAGCAGGCGGACGGTCGCATCCACGTGAGCACCGACGTTCCCGAGGGCGTGCTCTTCGTCAACGGCGAGCGGCACGCAGGGAGCATCGCGGGCGGCGTGACGCTCGAGCTGCCCGCGGGTGCGTACCGGCTCGAGGTCCGCGAGGGCGATGTGCGCGTCGCCGATCGCGTGGTGACGCTCGAGGCAGGGCAGGACGCGAACGTCGACCTCTCGATGCCCGCGGGGACGATGCCCGAGATGAACGCGGTGGCAGGTCCGGGCGCGGTCGCGCCGGGGGTCGGCTCCGACCCGGGCGCGAACGCGGCGGCGGGCGCGCTCACGGCGACCGACACCGCGACGCCGAACACGACCGCGACGCCGAGCACGACCGCGGCGCCGAGCGCGACCGCGGCGCCGAACACGACCGCGACGCCGAACACCGCCACATCGCCGGCCGCCGCATCGCCGACCGCAGGCGAGCGACGTGTTCGACCGGCGCAGCGGGCACCGGCCCAGCAGCAGGGCTCGTCGGGGACGGCCTCGCCGGGCCAGGTGCTCTGAGCGCCTCGGGGGCTGGCGCCTGGATGCTCCGCCTGCAGCAGACCTTCGGAGCGCACGCCGGGCGCTCGCGTGAGCTCGATCAGGACGTCGTGCGTTTCGGTCGGCTGCCGACCAACGACTTCGCGTTCGATCCTCACGCCGACCTCGATGCGTCGGGCAACCACGCCGAGATCCGCAAGGAGAACGGGCGCTTCGTGCTGGTCGACGTCGGCAGCCGCAACGGCACGCTCGTCGACGGCAAGCCGGTGCAGCGGTGCGTGCTCGAGGGAGGCGAGGAGATCGAGTTCGGCACCGGAGGACCTCGCGTCCGCATCGAGATCGTCGGGAGCGTGACGACGGGGCGCGGAGCGCCGACCGCGCCGGCGACACCGATGACGCCGCTCGACGCGGCGCACGCTGCGGACGGACCGGTCTCGGCGCAGGGCCCGACCGCGTTCGCGCCAGCCCTCGGGATCGTCACGCCGCCGTGGCCGGCGC
>JALYRN010000817.1 GCA_030855295.1 Myxococcota bacterium
ACCCGTGGGGGCGCGCCGTGCGGAGGCACGTGGACGGCGGGTGCATCCGCGTTGCCGCAGAGCGCCTGCGCGCTCGCGACGGCGCCCGCGCCGGCGATCGCGAGCATCACCACGACCGGGCCCGCGACCCGCCCCATCCCGCTCACCATGCGAGAGGTATCTGGGCACGGCCCGGGCTCGTGACTGCTCCCGTTCGTGACGCGGCCTCTCTGCTCTGAATCAGATCGGCTCGCTCACCCGAGAAAGCGCTCGCGCAGCTCGGGCGTCGGGACCCGGCACTGCTCGCTGCGGCCGAACCAGCGGTAGCGGTTGCGCGCGATCACGCGATAGAGCGCGTCGCGGAGGAACCACGGCACGATCCAGAAGGCGTAGAGGAGGCCCCACGGGGCGCGCAGGCGGCGCGCGATGCGGAGCGCCGCGCCGGAGCGCTCGTAGACCTCGTCGCCGTCGATCAGCACGAGGCTCTCGGGGTCGCCCTCGGGAGGCATGCGGCCCCTGGCCCGCAGCAGCTCGGCGGCACGCTCGGACTGCAGCGACGCGAACCGGAACGCGTCCTCGGGATCGCGGTCGATGATGAACTGTACGGCGCCGCTGCAGAGGTTGCAGACGCCGTCGAAGAGCACGATCGGGTGGGTGTCGGGGGAGGAGGCCACGAGGCTGGGATCGTGGGGACGGACGGGGTAGAAGGCAACGGCGTCAGTTCCGACCCTCGGCCCGCGACCGGTCTTCCGTGCGAATGCCCGAACCTCTGCCGCCGCCCTCCTCCAACCACCTCTCGTACTGGCTCAGCCGCATGGACGCGGTCTCATGGCTGCGATCGCTGCCGGATGCGTCCGTCGACCTCGTGGTGACCGATCCGCCCTACGAGTCGCTCGAGAAGCACCGCGCCGTCGGCACCACGACGCGCCTGAGCCACAGCAAGTCGTCGAGCAACGACTGGTTCACCGTGTTCCCGAACGCGCGCTTCGAGGAGCTCTTCCGCGAGGTGCACCGCGTGATGAAGAAGAACACGCACTTCTATCTCTTCTGCGATCAGGAGACGGCGTTCGTCGCGAAGCCGATCGGCGAGAAGGTCGGCTTCAAATTCTGGAAGCCGCTGGTCTGGCACAAGCTCGCGATCGGCATGGGCTACCACTACCGGAGCACCTACGAGCTGATCCTGTTCTTCGAGAAGGGGAAGCGAAAGCTCAATGATCTCGGGATCTCCGACGTCATCGCGGAGAAGCGGATCCACAACGGCTATCCCACCGAGAAGCCGGTGCGCGTCAACCAGGTGCTGATCACGCAGAGCACGCAGCCCGGCGAGATCGTGATCGATCCGTTCATGGGCACCGGCTCGGCCGGTCTCGCCGCGCTCGAGGTGTCGCGCAGCTTCTGGGGCAACGACATCAGCGAGAAGGCGCTCGGCATCGCGGAGGAGCGGCTGGGCGCGGTCCGCGACGGCAGCGAGGGACGGATCGAGCGCGTGGAGTCTCCGCCCTTCCCGCAGCGCTCGATCGCGTGGTAACGAGCGCGGCATCGTTCTTCCTCCGTAGGAGCAGATGGCGCTCACCGGGACCCAGTACGCGAACCTGATCGCTTCGTACGTGGTGCACAACTTCGGGCACCGCGGGATCACGGTCTACCGCGAGGTCTATCTCGGCAAGACGATCATCGGGAAGAACCGCCGGCTCGACCTCTTGATCCTCGAGGAGCAGACGCGCATCGCGATGGGCGTCGAGTGCAAGTACCAGGACACGCTCGGCACCGCGGACGAGAAGATCCCGTACGCCCTCTCCGACATGGAGCACCTCGACATGCCGGTGTGCCTCGTCTACGCGGGCAAGGGCTGGAGCAGCGGCATCCTGCACATGCTGCGGGCCTCGCCGCTCGCCGGCTTCTGCGAGCCCGACCACGACACGCTCGCGCCGAGCGAGACCACGCGCGAGCTCGACGCCGCGCTCGCGCGCACCTTCAAGTGGTGGGACCTCGTCGTGCGCGGCAAGGCCCCGTTCACCCTCCCCAAGAAGACCTGAGTCAGTCGCAGATCAGGTCTTCGCCGCACGACCCCGACACGCACCAGGCTGCGTCGTAGCAGGGCTCTCCGGCCGGCAGCCGCGCGCGGCACACGCCCGCGCCGTAGCTGAACCCGAAGTCGCAGAAGCCGCTGCAGCACTCGCCGTGCGTGCCGGTGCCGCACTCGGTGTCGACCGCGCGGCAGCTCGCGGATCGGCAGATGCCTTCGGCGCAGATGCCGGAGGCGCAGCGCCGGATGCCCTCGGCGCACCACTCGCCGTCGAGCGCGTACGGAGAGCAGTGCCCCTCGAGGTAGCCGCTGAGCTCGCAGTACGAGCCCTCGCAGCAGCGCGCGCCCGGAGCGCGACAGTCGCCGCCGCCGCCCTCGAGGCAGGCCGCCGGCGGCGCGCCGCAGAGGCCGTCGGTGCACTGTCCGGTGACGCACTCGGAGGCGTCGGCGCAGGGCTCTCCGTCGGGGCTCGGCGGAAGACATCGCGCCGCGCCGCTCGCGTCGACGCGGCAGCTGGCGCCCGCGCAGCACTCGGCGTCGCCGCACGAGTCGCCGGCCGCGATGCAGGTCGTCACCACGCCGCCGCACAGGTTCTCGACGCAGGTCGCGCTCTCGCACTCTTGTGCGTCGACGCAGAAGGCGCCGTCGGCCGAGGTCGGCGTGCACACCGTGGGGCCGTAGGGCCCCGAGCAGTAGTTGCCGGCGCAGCAGTCCTCGTCTCGCTCGCAGTCGTCGAAGGACGCCGCGCACACCGCGGCATCGCCCGAGAACGCCGCCTCGTGCGACATCGAGCAGCCCACCATCACCACCGCAGCCAAGAGCACGACGAGACGCATCGGAGACCTCCACCCAGAAGAGAACATCGAAGAGACGAGAGCACGTGGCGCGCGCGCTAGAAGACCGTGTAGACGAAGGGCGCGACGTACTCGAGCACCTGCACGACCACGAGCAGCACGCCCGCGAACGCGAGCACGACCACCATCGGCACGAGGAACCAGCGCCCGCTCGCGATCACCACGCGCACCAGCTCGGCGAGCGTCGCGAGCGCGAGCTGCGCGCGCCGCGCCTTGCGCGCGACGTACGAGGGCCGGCCGAGCGCGCTCATGCCGCCCTCCCGATGCCGCCACGCAGGGCGCGCGGTCGCTCGACGATGCACCCCTCGATCACGAGGAAGTCGAGCGCGGAGCGCAGCAGCAGCGCGTACGCCTCGGCCGGCGACGCGACCAGCGGCTCGTCCTTGAGGTTCATCGACGTGTTGAGCAGCACGCCGACGCCGCTCTCCTCCTCGAAGGCGCCGAGCAGGCGATGGAGCCCGGGCGCGTCGTCCTTCGGCACGCGCTGCACGCGCGCGGTGCCGTCGACGTGCGTGATCGCGGGCAGGAGCGCGCGCGCCTCGGCGCGCACCGGCATCACGGTCAGCATGTACGGCGCGAGGTGATCGGCGCGCTCGCCGATCTCGAAGTAGCGCGCGGCGTCCTCGTCGCGCACCGCGGGCGCGAAGGGGCGGAACGGCTCGCGGAATTTGATCGCGCGGTTGACGCGCTCGCGCGTCTCGGCGGAGCGCGGATCGGCGAGGATCGATCGCGCCCCGAGCGCGCGCGGGCCCCACTCGAAGCGGCCCTGGAACCATCCCGCGATCTCGCCGGCGGCGA
>JALYRN010000818.1 GCA_030855295.1 Myxococcota bacterium
GCTCACCGAGCCGCCGATCGGCGCACCGAGCGGCACCGCCTACGCGAAGCACCTCGCGGTCGCGCACGCGCTGCGCGAGCGGCTGCTCGCGGCGGGCCACACGCCCCGCGATCTGTTCGATGTGTACACGTACGAGTGGCGCACGCTGAGCAAGGGCGCGCTCGCGGCGGCGCCGGCCGACAAGGCCGCGGCGACCGCGCCGGCGAACTGAGACTCGGAGTGGCGGGAGATCACGGATCGCCATCACGCGATCCGTGATCTGCTTGCTACGTGAGCACGCGGTGCCGATGCCCTGCCGGAGGGCGTGACTTCTTCGTCACGCCCGAGCAGGTGCCGTGCACGCCGGATCACGCAATTCCCTCCAGTCTTCCTCTTCGTCGACGCCCGACCGCGCGCGCTCCCGCCAGCCTTCGACGGCACGCGAGCACGCCCCCGCGATCGCCGGCGTCGGCCGGGCGCTGCCGCCGCATCGATACGAGCAGGACGAGCTCGTCGCGGCGCTGAACGCGCTCTGGGCCGGCAAGCACCACAACCTCGATCGCCTCGCGCGGCTGCACGAGTCGGTGCAGGTCGGCGGTCGCAACCTCGCGCTGCCCCTCGAGGCATACGCGGAGCTCACCGACTTCGGAAAGGCCAACGACGCGTTCATCCGCGTCGGCCTCGACCTCGGGGAGATCGCGGTGCGGCGCGCGCTCGAGAGCGCCGGGCTCGAGCCGACCGACGTCGACGCGCTCTTCTTCACCACCGTGACGGGGCTCGCGACTCCGACGATCGACGCGCGGCTCGTGAACCGGATGGGGCTGCGGCGCGACGTGCGGCGCACGCCGATGTTCGGCCTCGGATGCGTCGGCGGCGCGGCGGGCGTCGCCCGCATGAACGACTACCTCGACGGGCATCCCGACTCGGTCGCGGTGCTGCTCTCGGTCGAGCTCTGCTCGCTGACGCTGCAGCGCGGCGACTTCTCGATGGCGAACCTGATCGCCAGCGGCCTCTTCGGCGACGGTGCCGCCGCGGTGGTCGGCGTGGGCGCGCGTCGCGCGTCGGCGATGAGCGCCGCGCGCGCGTCGGCGATCCCGACTCTGCCGCCGCCGCGGGGCGTGTCGAGACCGCGCGTGCTCGCATCGCGCAGCGTGTTCTATCCCGACACCGAGTACATCATGGGCTGGGACATCGAGCCCTCGGGCTTCAAGGTCGTGCTCTCGACCGACCTCGCGCCGCTGATCGAAGCGAACCTCGCCGACGACATCGACGCCTTTTTGCGCGATCACGAGCTCGGCCGCGAGGACATCGGGGCGTGGATCGCGCACCCGGGAGGGCCGAAGGTGATCTCGGCCATGGAGAAAGCGCTCGCGCTCGACCCCGAGGCGCTCGCGCTGACGCGCCGCTCGCTCGCCGAGATCGGTAACCTTTCCAGCTCGTCGGTGCTCTTCGTCCTGGCCGACCACCTCGAGCAGGGTCGGGTCCCGCCGGGCTCGAGCGCGCTCCTGATGGCGATGGGCCCCGGCTTCTGCGCCGAGCTCGTCCTGCTGCGCGGCTGACCCCCACAGGAGTGCCGCCCCGGAGGGGGCGTACGGGAGCGCGCCCGGCGCGCGGACGGAAGCGCCCGGAGCGGGCGAGCCGATTTCTGGACAGGCTCTGAGCGGTCTCGGCCCGCTCGCACGACGAGATGACGACGACGGGGGGAGACCATGACGCCGGAGACGATCAGGCAAGTGCTGTCCGACATCGCGCACGAAGAGCTCGCGTGGCAGGGCGCGCTGCCCGATGCCGAGCTCGCGAGCGCGTTCGACTCGATGCAGCGGCTGACGCTGGTCGTCGCGGTCGAGGATCGATTTCGCATCTGCCTCGATCCCGACGACGAGGAGCGCATTCGCACGGTCGACGACCTCGTCGGCGTGATCCGGGGGAAGCTCGATGCGTGATCTGCCGCCGCGGTCGGACGATCTCGCGACGCTCCTGGCGCGCGCCGCGGTGTTCGCGCGCGCGGGCGTGGTGTTCGTCGATCGCCACGAGAACGAGGTCGCGCTCGACTACGTCGAGGTGCATCGCCGCGCGCGCGCGGCCGCCGCGCACCTGAAGTCGATCGGCGTGCGTCGATCCGATCGCGTCGCGATCGTGCTGCCCACCGGGCCCGAGTTCCTCGACGCGTTCTTCGGCTGTCAGCTGCTCGGCGCGGTCCCGGTGCCGCTCTATCCGCCGGTGCGTCTCGGTCGACTCGACGAGTACGTCGAGCGCACCGCCGCGCTGGTGCGCATCGCGGAGTGCGTCGCGGTCATCGCGGATCGACGCACGCGCCGCTTGCTCGGCGAGGTCGTCGCCCTCGCCCGGCCGCCGCTCGGCACGATCGGGGCCGAGGCGCTCGCGCTGCATCCGGTCGATCCCACCGAGCGGATCACGGGCCCTCGGGACGCGCCGCGCCCCGACGACCTCGCCCTCGTGCAGTTCTCGTCGGGCACGACGCGGACGCCGGCGGCCGTCGCCCTCACGCACCGTCAGGTGCTCGCGAACGTCGAGTCGATCACCGAGTCGCTGCCCGATCGCGCGCTCGCCGAGGATGGCGGCTGCGTGTGCTGGCTGCCGCTCTATCACGACATGGGCCTGGTCGGATGCGTGCTCGCGACCATCCGGTGCGGGCGCAAGCTCGTGCTCCTGCCGCCCGAGGCGTTCCTCGCGAAGCCCGCGCTGTGGCTGCGCGCGATCGCGAGACACCGTGCGACGGTGTCGACCGCGCCCGACTTCGCCTACGCGCGCTGCCTCGAGAAGGTGCGCGACGAGGAGCTCGAGGGGATGAGCCTCGCCTCGTGGCAGGTCGCGATGAACGGTGCCGAGCCGGTCGCGCCGCGCACGCTCCGCGCGTTCCACGATCGGTTCGCGCGGTTCGGCCTGGGCGCGCAGGCGCTGACGCCGGTGTACGGCCTCTCCGAGGCGACGCTCGCCGTCACGTTCTCCGATCCGGCGGAGCCGTTCCGCGCGACCGCGTTCGATCGCGACGCGCTCTCGGAGGGCACGGTGCGCGCGACGGCCGGCGGGCTCGAGCTGGTGTCCCTCGGGCGACCGCTGCGCGGGTTCGAAGTACGGATCCGAGACGACGCGCGCGCCGACCTCGCCGAGGATCGGGTCGGGCGCGTGTGGGTGCGCGGGCCCTCGGTCATGAGCGGCTATCTGGGCGATGCGCCCTCGCCGCTGCACGAGGGCTGGCTCGACACCGGCGACGTCGGCTTCGTGCACGAGGGCGACCTCTACGTGTGCGGCCGTGCGAAGGACGTCGTGGTCGTGCGCGGCCGCAACCACGCGCCGCACGACATCGAGCGCGCGTGCGACGGGATCGACGGCGTGCGCACCGGCTGCACCGTGGCCGTCAGCGAGATCGACAGCGACGGCGAGCGCCTCCTGGTCTTCGTCGAGCTGCGCGAGGGCGCGAAGGACGTCGATCCGCGCGCCGTCGAGCGGCGCTGCCGAGAAGAGATCGTCGGGCGGACCGGGCTCGATCCCGCGCGCATCGTGCTGCTGTCGGCGGGCACGCTGCCGCGCACGTCCTCCGGCAAGCTGCGCCGCGGCGAGACGCTCCGCCGCTGGATCCGCCGAGAGCTCGAGCCGGCGCGCGCGGTGACGCCGGTCTTCCTCGCGTCCGCGCTCGCGCGCAGCGTGTTCGGC